>NZ_JBHUIY010000001.1:0-225669 GCF_042683125.1 Phaeospirillum tilakii | reverse complement strand
CCGGCGCCGCCCCCGGCGCCGCATCCCGCTCCCGCCGCCGCCCCCGCGCCGGCCGCCCCCGCCCGCAGCGGCGGCGGTGGTTTCCTGATCCAGCTGGGCGCGGTGCGCGCCGCCGATCAGGCCGGCAAGGAATGGGCCCGCATCCAGAAAGCCAACGCCGACCTGCTCGGCGGGCTGACCTCCGACATCGTCCGGGTCGATCTCGGCGAAAAGGGGGTATTCTGGCGTATCCGCGCCGGTGGACTGGACGAGGCCTCGGCCCGCCAGATCTGCGCCTCTCTTCAATCGCGTCATCAGGGGTGCATCGTTGCCCGCCGCTAACTCTCCGCCCGCCGCTCTGATTCTCGGCTGCTCCGGACTGACCCTCGGCAGCGCCGAGCGACGGTTGTTCGCCGAGGCCAACCCGCTCGGCTTCATTCTGTTTGGCCGCAACATCGACACGCCGGATCAGGTCCGCGCCCTGGTCGCCGAATTGCGCGCCTCGGTCGGGCGCGACGACGCCCCGGTACTGATCGACCAGGAGGGCGGCCGGGTCCAGCGCCTGCGGCCGCCTTACTGGCGCAAGGCCCCGCCCGGCGCCCCGTTCGCCCGGCTGGCCGCGCTCGACCCCGAGGCGGCGCGGCGGGCCCTGCGGCTCAATTTCCGGCTGATCGGGCGCGAACTGGCCGCGCTCGGGATCGACGTCGATTGCGCCCCGGTGCTCGACGTGCCGGTCGATGGCGCCCACGACGTGATCGGCGACCGCGCCTATGGCAGCGAGCCCGGGCAGGTCGCCACCCTGGCGCGCGAGGCGATCGAGGGGCTGCTCGACGAGGGGGTGATGCCGATCGTCAAGCACATCCCCGGCCATGGCCGCGCCACGGTGGACAGCCACGTCGCCCTGCCGGTGGTCACCACCCCGGCCGACCAGCTCGAAGCGTGGGATTTCGCCCCGTTCCGCGCCCTGGCCGACGCGCCATGGGCGATGACCGCGCATGTGGTCTATGACGCCTTCGACCCCGCCCATCCCGCCACCACCTCGGCCCGGGTGATCGGCGAGGTGATTCGCGGCCAGCTCGGCTTCGACGGGGTGCTGGTGTCGGACGACCTGTCGATGAAGGCCCTGGGCGGGCGGTTCGAGGACCGCGCCCGCGACAGCCTCGACGCCGGCTGCGACCTGCTGCTGCATTGCAACGGCGACATGGACGAAATGGCCGCGCTGGCCCGCGCCGCCCGGCCGCTGACCCCGGCGGCCGAGGCCCGCCTCGCCCGCGCCGACGCCCGCCGGCGCAAGCCCGCGCCGTTCGACGCCGAGGAAGCCGACGCCTGGATCGCCGCCCAGTTGGCCCGGGTCGGCGGATGAGCGAGCTGCTGGCCGGACTGGCGGTGTGGGCGCTGCCGGTGCTGCTGGCGATCACCCTGCATGAGGCGGCGCACGGCTTCGCCGCCCAGGCGATGGGCGACGACACCGCCCGCCGGCTCGGCCGGGTCTCGCTCAACCCGCTGCGTCATGTCGATCCGTTCGGCACGGTGATCCTGCCGCTGCTGCTGCTGGCGGCGGGGGGGATCCTGTTCGGCTGGGCCAAGCCGGTGCCGGTCGATTTCACCCGGCTGCGGCCGGCCCGGCTCGGCCTGATCGTGGTCGCCGCCGCCGGGCCGGCGATCAATCTGGCGCTGGCGGCGCTGGCGGTGCTCGGCTTCTGGCTGGTGCCCGAGGTGCCCGAGGCGTTCCAGGGCTGGCTGTTCGCCAGCCTGCGCGCCCTGATGGAAATCAACCTGCTGCTGGCGGTGTTCAACATGCTGCCGATCCCGCCGCTCGATGGCGGGCGGGTGCTGACCGGGCTGCTGCCGCCCCGGCTGGGCTGGCGGCTGGCGCGGCTGGAGAAGGTCGGCCTGCTGGTGGTGCTGCTCGGCCTGTTCGTGCTGCCGCTGCTGGGCGAACGGGCCGGGATCAATTTCGATCCGCTCGGCTGGCTGGTCGGCGGACCGGTCGACAGTCTGGCCGGCGCCCTGGTCGGGCTGCTGGGACCGCGATGAGTCCCTCCGCCCCGCCCGACGCGGCGCGGGCGGCGGCGCCCGCCGGGGACGCGGAGGCGACGGAAACCACCGCCTCGGAACGGCTGCATGTCGATCTCGACGGCTGGGAGGGGCCGCTCGACCTGCTGCTGGCCCTGGCCCGCGAGCAGAAGGTCGATCTGACCCGGCTGTCGATCCTGCGGCTGGCCGAGCAATATCTCGCCTTCATCCACCGCCTGCGCGCGGCCCAGATCGACCTTGCCGCCGATTATCTGGTGATGGCGGCGTGGCTGGCCTATCTCAAGTCGCGCCTGCTGCTGCCTGAGCCCGAACCCGACCCCGAGGACGCCCCCAGCCCGGAGGAGATGGCGGCGGCGCTGGCCTGGCGGCTGCGCCGGCTGGAGGCGATGCAGCGGGCCGGCGGCGGCCTGTTCGCCGGCGCCCTGCTCGGGCGCGACCGTCACCCGCCGGGAGCGGCGCCGGGGCTGCGGCGGGTCGATCGGCCGGTTTTCTCGCTCAGCCTTTACGCTTTGTTGAAGGCTTATGCCGATCATATTTCCCGACGCTCGGTGACGGTGCTGCGGGTCGAAGCCGCCGACCTCTGGTCGGTCGATGACGCGCTGGGCCGGCTCGAAGCGATGCTGGGAACGGGGCTGTTGCCCGACTGGTCGGAACTGATGACCCACCTGCCGCTGTTCGAGGGAGAACCGCTGCGCCGCAAGTCGGCGATGGCGGCGACCCTGGTCGCCGCGCTGGAACTGGCCCGGCAGGGGCGGCTCAGCCTGCGCCAGGACGGCCCGCCCGGCACGCCGATCTATGTGCGGGCCGGCGTGGCCCCCGAAGGACATCCCGATGACCCCGCCTGAACCGGACGACGACAGCCTGCGGCTGCTCGAAGCGGTGATCTTCGCCTCGGGCGAGCCGGTGGCCGAGCGCGCCCTCGCCCTCTATCTGCCGCCCGGCACCGCGCTGGCGCCGCTGCTGGAGCGGCTGCGGCGGGACTATCAGGCGCGCGGCATCGTGCTGGAACGGGCCGGCCAGGGCTGGGCCTTCCGCACCGCGCCCGACCTCGCCGGCCGGCTGACGCTGGAACAGCCGCGCGAACGCAAGCTGTCGCGGGCGGCGGTCGAGACCCTGGCGATCATCGCCTATCACCAGCCGGTGACCCGGGCCGAGATCGAGGAGATAAGGGGCGTCGCCCTGTCCAAGGGCACCCTCGACGTGCTGTTCGCCGCCGGCTGGATCCATCCGCGCGGCCGGCGCCAGACCCCCGGACGGCCGCTGACCTGGGGCACCACCGATTCCTTCCTCGATCATTTCGGGCTGGGCTCGCTCGACGAACTGCCCGGGCTGGCCGAACTGCGCGCCGCCGGCCTGCTCGATCTGGCCCCCGGTGCCGGCGCCTATGCCAATCGCGGCGGGCTGGGCGGCCCGGCGGCCGATCTGCTGCCCGAGCCGGCCGCGACCGAGCAGGACATCGCCGCCCTCGACGCCTTCGAGGCCGGGCTGGCGAGCGAGGACGAGAACGAGCGCTCCCCTCCCGGGGGACGGGCGGCTTGACAGCAAGCGGCGCATGACCTATGTGCGGCTGACGATAAGCCGAAGGTATGGAGATGGGAATGGGCCGAGGCGGGAGAACGGGATGGGCGGCGTCGGGATCGATCCCGGCGCTGGCCCTGGCACTGGCCCTGGTGCTCGGCCCGGCCAGCCGGGGCGACGCCACCGCCGCCCCGGCCGCCCCGGTGGTGGCGGTCAAGACCGATTCCTACGCCCTGGTCGAGGCCGCCCCGGTGCGGGAAGGCTTCGCCGCCTTCCGGCTGGAGGCGGCCGAACTGCAACCCACCCCGCGCGCGATCGATCTGCTCGGGTCCGAGACCGACACCCGCTTCTATGCCCTGCGCCGCAGCGTCGAGCGCATGCTGCAACGCAAGGGGATCGCCCGCGACTGGTCGCAGTCCAACCGCGCCGGCCTGTCCTTCGGCGACGAACTGCCCCGCGTCGCCGGGCTTGACGGTCTGGCCTATGCGGTCGAGGGCGAACTGGTGGTGCATGGCGACCGGCAGGTGCCGCTCGGGCTGCGGCTGGGCGGCGCGACCGATCGCCGGGTGCGCTATGCCGTCGGGCTGATGGTGGCCGATCAGGTGGTGATGAGCGAAAGCGGCGAACTGGGCGCCGACACCCCCTCGGCGCAATGGCTGGTGCGGGTGCAACCGAACGGCCCCGATGCCGCGGTGCCGGTGCGGGCGGTGTTCGCGGTCCAGGGGCTGGGCGACAGCGTCGATGAACGGCGCGAGGCGGTGGCGGCGCTGTCGGGCGGCATGATCTCCTCCGCCGACGGCCGGCTCGCCGTGGCGGAGCGGGCCGAACCGGCGGCACAGTGGCTGGTGCCGCTGCCGGCCTTCCTCAAGCCCGATCAGGTCGCCACCCCGGCGCCGGAAAAAGCCAAGCCGAAGAAGAAGAAGCAGAAGAAGGAAAACCCCGAAAGCGAGGGGGGGCATTAAGGCGGAGCGGGGCGAACGCGCGAGCCCCCGTGGCGGATCGCCGCCCGGACACACGCTTATGGCGCGTGACTCGGCCGGGCAATCGCGGGCATGCTGAGGTCCGATCAAATCCGGGGGCGCGTCCGCTTGCGCCGCCGATCCCGCCCTTGCCGTCCGGAGCTGTCGATGTTCGAGCGTGCCTCCTCCTCCCGCCCGCTGTCCTCGGTGCTGATGATCCCGCTCGGCGTCGCGGTGATGCTGGTCGAGGACTATGTCTGGAAGGGCCTCAAGCGGCTGATGGCCCGGCTCGGCCGGCTGGCCCCGATCGCAAGGATCGAGGCGGCCATCGTCGCCCTGCCCCCCACGGCCGCCCTGTTCGTCTTCCTCACCCCGACCCTGTTGATCCTGCCGGTCAAGCTGGCGGCGGTGTGGGCGGTGGCCACCGGCCACATCCTGGCCGGGCTGGGGGTGCTGATCGGGGCCAAACTGGTTGCCACCGCGCTGTTCGCCCGCATCTACACCCTGTGCCAGCCCGGACTGATGAGCTTCCGCTGGTTCGCCCGGATGCATGACGCCCTGGTCCGCGCCAAGACCTGGGCCCATGCCAAGCTCGAAGCCTGGCCGGCGTGGCGCCAGGCCCGCGCCGTGGTTCACGCCGTGACCGCCCGCGCCCGCGCCGTACTCGCCCGCCTGCGGACCCGGCCCGAGACCACCGGCCCGGTCTGATCGCCTCCCCCCTGCCCGATTCGTTGCCCCGGCGCCGCTCGGCCCCGGGGCTTTTGCCATTGGCGCGACGGGACGACACAAATCCCCCGGCAAATCAACCTCAAGGGAAAAGGCGTCATTACCATCAACGATACGACGCCGAACAAGGCTTTCCACTGTGGTCAGAGGATCTCGCTATGTAGTCAAACTGCCGCACGCCCCAATGACAGGCGCTTTATTGAAAATGTTTATTGACTGAGCAGGGCATGGTCCTACAATAACCCCATCAATCGTTTTAGGCCTGCGTCCAAAGGAGAGGGTTATGACACTCAGCGCTCGCAATGTCCTGGCCGGCAAAGTGACCGAAGTGACCAAGGGGCAGATCGTCGCCAAGGTGAAGGTCGATATCGGCGGTCAGACCGTGACCTCGGTGATTTCCAACGAAGCGGTGGACGATCTCGCCCTCGCCGTCGGCGACAAGGTCGAAGCGATCATCAAATCGTCGGAAGTGATCGTCGCCAAGGGCGCGGCGGGCATCAAGATCAGCGCCCGCAACATCCTGGCCGGCACCGTGACCGGCGTCACCAAGGGCCAGATCGTCGCCAAGGTCAAGATCGACATCGGCGGTCAGACCGTGACCTCGCTGATCTCCAACGAGGCGGTCGATGACCTCGCCCTCGCCGTCGGCGCCAAGGTCGAGGCGATCGCCAAGTCGTCGGAAGTGATCATCGCCAAGTAAGTTTCCCCCGGTCCCACAACCGGTCCCAGGGCCCCGGCCATCGTGCCGGGGCCTTGTTTTTTGGCGGGCTCTGCCCGCACCCGCCAAGGGCCGCAAGGCCCTTGGAACCCTTTCCCTGCCCTTCGCGCGGCAAGCACCCGCGCCCAAGCTGACAGGCCACTCCGCGCCCGACCATCAAGGGGTTCCAAGGGCCTTCCGGCCCTTGGCGGGGGTGGGCGGAGCCCACATCGCCCCGGTTGGGTTGGGACGAAAGCCCAACAACCAGCCCTATTTTTGGGCACAGACGAAGCGCGCCCAAACTTTGTGCTGCAAGGTCAAGCGGGGTGGGCCGACGGCTGGCATGATCGTGGCGAAGATCGAGCCACGCAGGAGCCGCCTCATGTCGCGCTTTGCGGTGATCGCCGGGGGCGAACGCCACGTTTTCAAGGATCTGGCCGGTGTGATGGCCTGCGCCTCGCCGCGCCGCTCGGGTGACGAGCTGGCCGGGATCGCCGCCGACAGCGAAAAGCGCCGGGTGGCGGCGCGGATGGTGCTGGCCGACCTGCCGCTGACCACCTTCCTCGACGAGGCGCTGATCCCCTACGAGGAAGACGAGGTGACCCGGCTGATCCAGGACGGCGCCGACCGCGCCGCGCTGGGGCCGGTGGCGGCGCTGACGGTCGGCGGCTTCCGCGACTGGCTGCTGTCCTATGACGCCACCCCCGAGACGCTGGCGGCGCTGGCGCCCGGCCTGACCCCGGAAATGGTGGCGGCGGCGACCAAGCTGATGGGCAATGCCGACCTGCTGGCGGTGGCCGGCAAGTGCCGGGTGGTCACCGCCTTTCGCTCGACCCTCGGCCTGCCCGGCCGGCTCGGCTCGCGGCTGCAACCCAACCACCCCACCGACGATCCGCTCGGCATCGCCGCCGCCACCCTCGACGGGCTGCTGTTCGGCATCGGCGACGCGGTGATCGGGATCAACCCGGCCAGCGACAATGTCGCCGACTGCGTCACCCTGCTGGAGATGCTCGACGAGGTGCGGCAACGCTTCGCCATCCCGACCCAGAGCTGCGTGCTGACCCACGTCACCAACAGCCTGCGGGCGATCGAGCGCGGCGCCCCGGTCGATCTGGTGTTCCAGAGCATCGCCGGCACCGAGGCGGCCAATCGCGGCTTCGGCGTCAGTCTGGCCCTGCTGGCCGAGGCCGAGGCGGCGGCGCGGTCGCTCGGGCGCGGCACGGTCGGCGACAACGTGATGTATTTCGAGACCGGCCAGGGCAGCGCCCTGTCGGCCGACGCCCATCACGGCATCGACCAACAGACGCTGGAGGCGCGGGCGCACGGGGTGGCGCGGGCGTTCTCCCCCCTGCTCGTCAACAGCGTGGTCGGCTTCATCGGGCCGGAATATCTGTACGATTCCAAGCAGATCATCCGCGCCGGGCTCGAAGACCATTGCTGCGGCAAGCTGCTCGGCCTGCCGATGGGACTCGACGTCTGCTACACCAACCACGCCGAGGCCGACCAGGACGACATGGACGTGCTGGCCACCCTGCTCGGCACCGCCGGCATCACCTTCCTGATCGCGGTGCCGGGCGGCGACGACGTGATGCTCAATTACCAGAGCCTCAGCTATCACGATCTGCTCGGCCTGCGTCACCGCCTCGGCCTGCGCCCCGCCCCCGAATTCGAGTCCTGGCTCGACCGGATGGGGATGCTGGCCCCGGACGGGCGGCTGGCGCCGCTCGATTCCGCCGCCGGCCCGGTGCGCGCCCTGCTGGCCCAGGGAGGGCGCTGACCATGACCGACGACCGCAACACCCCGCCGGCGCTCGACCCGTTCGCCCGCTTCCGCGCCGCCACCCGCGCCCGCATCGGCCTCGGCCGCGCCGGCGACGCCGCCCCGCTGGCGGCCCGGCTCGATTTCCAGCTCGCCCATGCCGGCGCCCGCGACGCCGTCCATGGCCGGGTCGATTGGGACCGGCTGGAGGCCGAGCTGCCGCCCTGGCCGTCGGGCCGGGCGGTGCGGGTGAAGAGCGCCGCCCCCGACCGCGATACCTATCTGCGCCGGCCCGACCTCGGCCGCCGGCTCGATCCGGCCGGCGCCACCCTGCCGGCGGCCGGCGACTGGGATCTCGCGGTGGTGATCGGCGACGGCCTGTCGGCGGCGGCGATCCAGGCCTGGGCCGCCCCGGTGCTGGCCGCGCTGCTGCCGCTGCTGCCGGGCTGGCGGCTGGCGCCGCTGGTGCTGGCCGAGCAGGCCCGGGTGGCGCTGGGCGACCCGATCGGCGCCGCGCTCGGCGCGCGGCAGGTCGCGGTGCTGATCGGCGAGCGGCCCGGCCTGACCTCGGCGGATTCGCTCGGGATCTACCTGACCTGGGATCCCCGCCCGGGGCGGCGGGATTCCGAACGCAACTGCATCTCCAACGTCCACGGCGCCGGGCTGCCCCCCGCCCGCGCCGCCGCCAAGCTGGCCTGGCTGGCCGGCGCGGCGCGGCGGCTCGGCCTGACCGGCATCGACCTCAAGGAGGATGCCGACGCCGCCCTGACGGCGGCACCGGCCGCCCCCACCCTCCTCTCTTCCGTCTCCTCCTGATCCTCCCCTGCCTGTCGCAAGGAACCTCACTCATGTCCAACCCCTCGAAAACCGTGCTGAACCGCAGCCTGACCGGGCTGCATCTGTGGGGCATCGCCGTCGGCCTGGTGATCTCCGGCGAATATTTCGGCTGGTCCTATGGCTGGGCGGCGGCGGGAACCCTCGGGTTCCTGGTCACCACCGTGCTGATCGCCCTGATGTACACCACCTTCATCTTCAGCTTCACCGAGCTGACCACCGCGATCCCCCATGCCGGCGGCCCGTTCGCCTATTCCTACCGCGCCTTCGGCCCGCTCGGCGGCTTCCTCGCCGGCCTCGCCACCCTGGTTGAATTCGTGTTCGCCCCCCCGGCGATCGCGCTGGCGATCGGCTCCTACCTCAACGTCCAGTTCCCCGGGCTCGACCCCAAGCTGGCGGCGGTCGGGGCCTATGTGGTGTTCATGGGGCTCAACATCGCCGGGGTGACCATCGCCGCCACCTTCGAGCTGTTCATCACCCTGCTGGCGATCATCGAATTGCTGGTGTTCATGGGGGTGGTGTCGCCCGGCTTCTCCTGGGCCAATTTCGTCGCCAACGGCTGGGCCGGCAGCGAAACCTTCTCGTCGGCCTCGCTGTCGGGGATCTTCGCGGCGATGCCGTTCGCGATCTGGTTCTTCCTCGCCATCGAGGGCGCGGCGATGGCCGCCGAGGAAACCCGCAATCCGTCGCGCACCGTGCCGATCGCCTACATCGCCGGCATCCTGACCCTGGTGGTGCTGGCCTTCGGCACGATGGTGATGGCCGGCGGCGTCGGCGACTGGAGCACGCTCGCCAACGTCAACGACCCGCTGCCCCAGGCGATGAAGATCGTGGTCGGCGCGGATTCGGGCTGGCTGCACATGCTGGTGTTCATCGGCCTGTTCGGCCTGATCGCCTCGTTCCACGGCATCATCATGGGCTATTCGCGCCAGATCTTCGCCCTGGCCCGCGCCGGCTTCCTGCCGCCCGCCTTCGCCGTGCTCAACCCCACCACCAAGACCCCGGTCAAGGCGATCCTCGCCGGCGGCGTGGTCGGCATCGCCGCGATCTTCTCCGACGAGCTGATCCAGATCGGCGGCCAGCCGCTGACCGCCAACATCGTCACCATGTCGGCCTTCGGCGCCCTGGTGATGTACATCCTGTCGATGGCCGCCCTGTTCAAGCTGCGCCAGAGCGAGCCCGGCCTGGCCCGGCCGTTCGCCGCGCCGTTCTATCCGGTGTTCCCGGCCATCGCCCTTGGCACCGCCCTGCTCGCCCTGGTGACGATGATCTACTTCAACGCGGTGGTGTTCGGGCTGTTCTGCGCCCTGTTCGTCCTCGGCGCGGTGTTCTACCACTTCACCGGCAGCCTGCGCGACAGCGCGGAAAGCGACTCGCTGCTGGCCGGCACCAGCTTCGACGCCGCCAATCTCGAAGCCCGCACCCTGGCCGACTGAGGACAGGGACAAAAAAACAAGACGTGGGCTCTGCCCACACAAGCCAAGGGCCGCAAGGCCCTTGGAACCCTGTGGAGGACGGGCGCGGCTGGCGTCCGTCCTTCACGGCGTTGAAGCGAGCCGGATCAGGTTTCGGGTCCTCCAAGCTTCAACAGGTCGAGGGCTGCCCGCACGCGGGGGCGGATGTCCCAGGCCGGTTGCGGCTCCGCGATCCCGATCGCGATCCGCCGCAGCGGTTCGGCCACCACCATCGACAGGATCAGGTCGGCCGCCAGCGCGGGATCAGCCATCCCGAGCACGCCGCGCGAGCGGTGGCGCGCCAGCCAGTCGCTCAGCAGGCCGCGCGAACGCTCGATCCCATTACGGCCGTAGATCGCCAGCACCGCGTCGCGGCCCGGCAGGTCATGGACCAGCAGCCGGAACAGGCCGACGGCTTCCGCCGTCAGAACCCGTTGCGCGATCAGCACCAGGAGGTTTTCAAGGACACGAATCGCCTCGGCGGGATCGGTGGCGTCGGCGGCGAAGGCGGGCGGAAAGGCATCGGTCCAGTTGGCGACGATGAGCCCGATCAGCTCTTCGCGGCTGGCCGCGAACCGGTAAACCGTTTTCTTGGCGATTTTGGCCTGCTGCGCCACCGCTTCCATCGTCATGGCCGGATAGCCTTGGGTCAGGATCAGGTGCGTGGCGGCCTCGACCACCTTCCCCCGCAGCACCTCCTCCGCCAGCGGCGGCCGGCCTCGCGGCTTCGGCGTGGTTTCCGACAAGGAATTCTCCGTTTGACAAAACGCCCGTCCCGGCATACCCCATATTTAGGAAACGATCAACGTTTCCTAAATAGCGAGGTGATCTCCCATGACCAGCAATGCGAACCCTCCCCCGGATGCGGCCCGAGCGGGCATGGCCTATATCGACGACCTGCTGGACCCCGCCCCGCTTCGCCTCGAAACCGGCCTCAGCCGGCTGGAAAGCGGTGCGCTGGTGGTGGCGGTGCGGACCGACCTGCACGGCTGCAAGGGACGGATGCTCGATTGGTGGTTCAAGCAGTTCGACACCGACCAGCATCTGAACTGGTGGCATCCGCTCGACCATGTCGCGCACCACGGCTGGGACCAGCATTGGCGGAAGGGAAAAAGCTATGTCGGCGCGACCATTCGCGCCGTCGAAGCCCTGGGCGACATTCCCCCCGTTCCCGCGATCATCAAGTTCCATCAGCCGACCGAGATCTTTGCCGAAGAGGCCTACCGTCAGGCCATCGCCAACCAAGACGTCTCCACCGTGGTTTACGCGCGCATCGGCTTCGGCGCGGCGGTGGCGCTCGACGCCAACGGCGACCCGACCGACGGCCAGATGGTCCATGTGGTGCGCGACACCAGCTATGGCGCCGTGCTGAGAAGCCGCTTCATTCTCGGCCAGAACGCGGGCGCCACCGGCCACCCTTTGCCCGACGCCATCGGCTTCGGGCTGCTCCAGCATTGCCATACCGAGTTCCGTTATCTGTCGAAGCTGCTGCCCTCGCTGTACTGGGGCGACCAAGCCAACCGCGACGAGGTGCCGCTGTTGTGGTGAAGCCCCAACGCCCCGAAAAAGGGAGGGGTTTCGGGGAGCGCCGCTCCCCGAAGCGGGTCCGGGCGGCAGCCCGGCGAAGGGCGGTCAGGGCCGAGCCGAGGCCACCGACAGCGGAAAATCGACCCCGCGTGAATCCGCCACCGGATATTGCGGATCGTCGCCGCCCCGGCTGCTGACCTCGGGGAGATAATCCTCGACGAAACCGACCAGCGAGCGAACGGTAACGGTCTGTCCCTGCCCGCCCGCCGCCTTGCCGGCCAGCCCCTGCAACAGGGCGTAGGTGAAGGCGCCATGGCCGACATCGGCCAGTTCGACCGCGTATTGTTCCTTGGCGGCGGCGGCGACGATGTGGGTCCCGGCGACGCGGGCCAGCCGCACCAGCGATTTGCGCGATTCGAACCCCTGCTGGCGGGCGGTGACGGCGGCGCCCGACTTGCAGGCATCGATCAGCAGCAGCACCTTCAGCGCCGGAATGCGTTGCAGCGCCGCGTGCAGTTCCTGGTTCGACAGGCCGCGCTGGCGGAGCTGGTCGCTCTGTTCCGGCGCGGTGACGTCGTAGGGGATGTAGTACCACTGGTCATTGCGGGTGTCGCCGTGGCCGGCGAGATAGACCACCACCGTATCCTCGGGCGCGGCCTTTTCCAGCCCGGCCAGCGCCGACAGCAGGGATTCGCGCATCACCTGATTGTTGGTCAGGCTGGTGACCTCGACCTTGGAGAACGGGGCGCGGCCGGCGGCGTCGGCCGAGAAGAACTTGGCGATGCCCTGGGCGTCGGGCACGCCGTAATTGAGCGACAGCGCCGGGTTGCGATAGTCGTTGATGCCGACCGCCAGCACATGCAGCACCGGCTGGACGCCCTGGCCGGCATAAGCGAGATGGAGCGCCGCCGGCCTGCTGGCGACGTGGCCGCGGCCGACCGCCACCGCCGACAGCTGATTGTCGCCGGGATGGAGGGTGACCTGGAAGCTGGCGCTGACCGGCTTGCCCTCGGCCACCGGCGAGGCGAGGCCGGCATGGGAGGAATCGCTGCCGACCTCGCGCTCGTCGTGATAGAGCCGCACCGTCTCGATCCCGTCGCCGAGGTCGCGGGCGGTGACGGTGACGGTCACCACCGCCTCGGCGCTGGTGCCGCCGGCGGCGGGGGCGGCGATGGTGACCTCGGCCGGTTCGACGAAGGATTGCGACACCTTGACCGGCTGGGCCGGGGGGACGCGTTCGAGGGTCAGGGCCAGCAGGCCGGGCTCGAAATGGCTTTCGGTGAACTGGGCGGCGCCGAACAGCTTGCCGTTGGCCTGCCACCCCACCGCGCCCTCGGCGTTGCGGGCGCTGTCGAAGCTGCCGTCGGGATTGATCACCACCCAACCCTGGCGGCCGGCGATCAGTTCGGCCACCGGCCGGGCGGCGGCGAGGTCGATCACCCCGACCGTGCCGGCCTGGTTGGCCGCCAGCAAGGCGGTGCCGCCGGCGGCGAAGGCCAGCGCCCGCAGCGGATGGTCCTGGCCGATCCGCTTGATCCGCTCGCCGTCGGCGGCCGCCAGCAGGGTCAGGTCGCCGGATTGGTCGGCCACCGCCAGCAGCTTGCCATCGGGGCTGAGCGCGGCGGCGGTGACGGTTTCGTCGATCGAGCGCAGACGCGCCACCGAGCCCTGGGCGAAATCGATCCGCCGCACCTCGCCCTCGACCGTCACCGCCAGCACCACGCTGCCGCCCGGCGCGGCGAACAGCGCCTTGACCGGCTGACCCAGGGCGACGGTGCGGGCGGAGCGGTCGGCCAGCGACCACAGCCGGACCTGCCCGGCCTGATCGGCCGCCGCCACCCAGGCGCCGTCGTCGGACAGGCTGAGGGCGGCGGGCGCGCCGTCGAGGCCGCCGAGCGGGGCCGGATCGAGCGCCCCGTTTTGCCACAGGCGCAGGGTGCGGTCGGCCAGGGCCAGCACTGCGCCGGAACCGTCGCGCCGCACCGCGACCAGGGCGGCGGCGGCCGGCAGGGCGATCTCGCCCGAGGCGACCGCGCGCTGGGGATCCCAGGACAGCGCCTTGCCGTCACGGCCGACCGACACCGCCAGCCCCTTGCCGAGGCCGAGCGCGGCGACACCGCCGGGATGGGCGGAGTGGCGGCGGATCTCGTTGCCCCGGCCGAGGTCCCAGAAGCCGATCGCGCCGTCATTGAGGGCGACCGCCATCCGCTGACCGCCGGCGGGATCGACCGCGACCGCGCCGACCGGCACGATCCGGCCGGGATCGACCACCATCCGCGCCCCCAGCGCCAGACTGGCCGCCCAGGAGATCCCCCCGGCGGTGGCCGAGGCGGCCTGGGACGAGCCCACCGCCGCCACCGGCGCGAACTGGGCCGAGGCCGGCGCCGCCATCACCAGCGCCAGCCCACCGGCCAGCCCGAACCCGATCCATCCGCGCGTTGCTGTCATCGCCCTCTCCTGAAGCCAGGCACCCGGCCGATCCGGCCGATCAGGTCAGCTTGCGCGGGCGAGCGGTACCGCCGGAAATAAAAATAATAAAATACACTGTAAATGATTCCGCCGATCCGCCGCCCTGCAAGAACGACCACCACAATAGCGGGATTCATCACACTTCGAAAGCCGCAAGGCGTGAAGATCACACCGCCAGACCGCCGTTAACTATTATTTATAGAAAATTTTACAGTGCGTTTATTTGAAAATTGTTCCGCCGTTCCCCAGGGCTCGGACAAAGCGGCGGCGGGCGGCCAGGTGCCGCCACGGATACCCTTGGAACGGGAAGAGGGGGCCGGAGCGTCGCCCCGGCCGATCAGAGGCCGGCGAGCAGACCCGCGACGAAGGCGGGAACGGTTTCCGAAGCCGGCCCGGTGCGGACCTCGTGGAACAGGCTGGCGCCGCGCGACGGTTCGAGGTTGAGTTCGACGGCGTGGGCCCGCCCGGCCTGCCGCACCGCCGCGACAAAGCCGGCGGCGGGATAGACATGGCCGGAGGTGCCGATCGAGACGAACAGGGCGCAGCGTTCGAGCGCGGCGATGATGCGGTCCATCTCGAACGGCACCTCGCCGAACCAGACGATGTGGGGGCGCAGGGTGCCGGCGCGGCCGCAATCGGGGCAAAGGCTGGCGCGGGTGACGTCTTCGCGCCAGGGCAGCGGACGGTCACAGCGTTCGCACCGGACCTTCAGCAATTCGCCATGCATGTGGATCAGGTTGACGCTGCCGGCGCGCTCGTGCAGGTCATCGACGTTCTGGGTCACCACCAGCACCTCGCCCGGCCATTCGCGTTCGAGCCGGGCCAGGGCGAGATGGGCCGGATTGGGCTCGACCCGGCCGGTGCCGAGTTCGCGCCGGCGGGTGTTGTAGAAATGCTGGACCAGATCGGGATCGCGGCGATAGCCCTCGATCGAGGCGACGTCCTCGACCCGCATCTGCGCCCACAGCCCGCCCTGATCGCGGAAGGTGTCGAGGCCGGATTCCTTGGAAATCCCGGCGCCGGTCAGGACAACGATCCGGCCCGGGGCGGATGGGTGGGACATGGCGCGTTGGCTCCCCTGCGCTATACTGGCCCGCCCGATCGAAAACCGGAAAGCCACGATGGTCAAGGTCCTGTTCGTCTGCACCGGCAATATCTGCCGTTCCCCCACCGCCGAGGGGGTGTTCCGCGCCCTGGTCGAACGGCGCGGGCTGGAGCACCGGATCGAGGCGGATTCCGCCGGCACCCACGCCTATCACATCGGCGAGCCGCCGGATGCGCGCTCGATCGCCACCGCCGCCCGGCGCGGGTTCGACCTGCGGCCGCTCCGGGCGCGCAAGGTGGCGATCGAGGATTTCGACCGCTTCGACCTGCTGCTGGCGATGGACCGCGACCATCTGGCGCGGCTGGTCCGCCTCGCCCCAATCGAGCGGCGCGACCGGCTGGCGCTGTTCCTGTCGTTCTGTCCCGGGCTCGGCGCCGACGAGGTGCCCGATCCCTATTACGACGGGCCCGGGGCGTTCGAGCATGTGCTCGACCTGATCGAGGCCGGCAGCACCGCCCTGCTCGACCATCTCGCCGCCGGGGGACGATGAGCGCGGCGGCGGGGCTGCCGGCGGCGCTGGCCGCCCGCGTCGCCGCCATCACCGGCCGGGCGGTCCGCGCCGCCCGGCCGCTGGCCGGCGGCTCGGTCGGCACGGTGCTGCTGCTGACCCTCGACGATGGCAGCCGGCGGGTCGCCAAGCTCGGCCCCGGGCTGGAGCCGGAGGCCTGGATGCTGCGCTTCCTCGCCAGCAACACCGCTTTGCCGGTGCCGGCGCTGGAGGAGGGCGACGACGACCTGCTGCTGATGGCCCATGTCGAGACAGCGGGCGGGCTCGACGCCGCCGCCCAGGCCGACGCGGCCCGCGCCCTGGCCGCGCTGCACGCGATCACCGCCCCATCCTACGGGCTGGAGCGCGACACGGTGATCGGCGGGCTGGCCCAGCTCAACACCCCGGATCCCGACTGGGTCGCCTTCTACCGCGACCGCCGCCTGGGCGACATGGCCCGCCGCGCCCACGAAGCCGGGCGGCTGCCGGCGTCGCTACTGGGCCGGATCGAACGCCTCGGCGCCCGGCTCGACCAAATCCTCGACCCGCCGGCCCGGCCGGGGCTGGTCCATGGCGATGCCTGGAGCGGCAACATCCTGTGCCGGGCCGGCACGGTCGCCGCCTTCATCGATCCGGCGCTGTATTTCGCCGACCCGGAGATGGATCTCGCCTTCGGCACCCTGTTCGGCAGCTTCGGCCCGGCCTTCTTCGAGGAATATCACCGCCTGCGCCCGATCCGCCCCGGCTTCTGGGAGGAGCGCAAGGATCTGTATCTGTTATGGCCGCTGCTGGTCCATGTCCGCCTGTTCGGCTCGTCCTATCTCGAGCCGGTCGCGCGGATCGTGGCGCGGTGGGAATAGAAGGAACCGCCAGGGATGAAGTTCCAGGTCGTGCTGCTGTCGCCGCCGGGCTATCGCCATGCCGGCGCGCTGGCCGAGATCGCCGAGACGGTGGCCTGCGGGCTGCGCGCGCTCGGCCATGCCGCGCCGCTGGTGGTCAACCAGTTCGCCCCCGACGCCACCAACATCCTGCTCGGCGGCCATCTGCTGCCCGAGGCGATGCTGGACGGGTTGCCGGCGGGAACGGTGTTCTACAATCTCGAACAGGTCGAGCCGCATCTGTTCGAATGGGCGCCGCAGCTCCGCACCGCCTTTGCCCGCTTCGAGACCTGGGATTACAGCCGGCGCAACCTCGACAAGCTGGCCGAACTCGGCGTGCGGGGGCGGTTCCACCTGCTGCCGGTCGGCACCGTGCCGGAGATGAGCCGGATCCGCCCCGCCCCTTTGCAGGACATCGACGTGCTGTTCTACGGCGCGGTCAACGAGCATCGCCGGGTGGCGCTGAAGGCGATCCAGGATCGCGGCCTCAAGGTGGCGGCGGTGTTCGGCTGCTACGGCGCCGAGCGCGACGGCCTGATCGCCCGCGCCAAGCTGGTGATCAACCTGCACAAGCATCAGGCCCAGGTGTTCGAGGTGGTCCGGGTCTCCTACCTGCTCGCCAACCGCAAGGCGGTGGTGACCGAGCTGACCCCCGACACCGAAATCGATCCCGACCTGCGCGCGGCGGTGGCCGGGGCGGCCTATGACCAATTGGCCGAGACCTGCGCCAGCTTGATCGCCGACGAGGCGGCCCGCGCCGAATTGGAACAACGCGGGTTCGCGGCGATCAGCGCTCGGCGCGAAAGCGACTATCTCGCGGCACTGCTGGCGGAGCGCTGACGCGCTTTCGCGGGCTCTGCCCGCACCCGCCAAGGGCCGAAGGCCCTTGGATCCCGCTCATTCCTCATCAAGCGCGGAAAAGCTCGCCCAGCACCTGGTCTGCCAGGATGGCGGTTCCGGCGCGACGCCATGCCGAAAAACTTTATGGGATCCAAGGGCCCTCGGCCCTTGGCGGGCGCGGGCGGAGCCCGCATCAAGCCTCAGCGCCGCGCGGCGATCACCTTGTAGAGCCCGGTCTCGGCCAGTTGACTCACCTGGGCGAAACGCTCGGCCAGGATCCGTTCGTAGGGCAACTGGCGGTTGGCGACCAGCAGCAGGCGGCCGCCGGGGCGCAGGGTGGCGGCGGCCTGGGCGATGAAGGCCTGACCGAGGGCGACATCGGTGGTCTTGCCGCGATGGAACGGCGGGTTCATCACCACGAAATCATAGGCCCGCGCCGGCAACGGGCTGGCGGCGACATCCCACCAATGCAGGCTGGCGCGAGAAGCAAACCCGGCCTGATCGAGTGCCACGGCGGCGGCATCGAGCGCCAGCGCCTCGGCCTCGTAGAGGTCGAGCCGGGTGGCGGGGGCGGCGCGGCGCAGGGTCTCGACCGCGAGATAGCCCCAGCCGGCGCCGAGATCGGCGCCGCGTCCGGCCAGATCCTCCGGCAGGGATTCGGCCAGCAGGCGCGAGCCGGGGTCGATCTCGCGCCAACTGAACATCCCCGGCCGGGTCAGGAAGCCGGGGCCGGGATGGGGCGCCGGCCGGGCGGCGTCGCGCCAGTCGGCCCAGCCGGGCGGCAGATCGGCCTCGGTGCGGCGCAGCCAGAACAGCCGGCAATGATGCTTGGCGAGGCTGCCGGCCAGCGGCAGCACGGCGGCAACCTCGGCCTCCAGGCTGGCGGCGCCGCTGTCCTTGGCCCCGCCGGCCAGCAGGATCCCGCCGGGGACAAGGTGGCTCCAGGCGCGGGCGAGGTTGGCGCGGTTCTCCGCCTTGTCGCCGGTCAGCCGGCACAGGATCAGGTCGAAATCCCCCTCGATCCGGCGGGTGACGGTGGCCCCGGCGGCGGCGAGGGCGTCGTGGGCCGGCTTGAAGCTCTGCTCGCACAGCAACCCGGGCGGCAGGGCCGGGTCGGGCTCGGCCCGCAGCAGCGCCGCCCGGCCGTCGGCCGGTCCATCGAGCAGGCCGCGCGCCAGCGGCAGCAGCAGCGCCTTGAGGACGGGATCGCTCATCGGCTCAGATCTTGTCGGCGGTGACCCGGTAATCGCCGCCGATCACCAGATATTCCGCCTCGCCCTTCAGCGGATAGAGCGGCAGCAGGGCGTTGAAGAACAACACCTTGACCGTCGGCACCCGCACGGTGAGGATGGTTTCGCCGAAACAGTCGGCCACCTCGCGGTCGCTGCTGAACGAACCGAGATTGTTGAAGCGCATCACCACGCTGCGGCGGTCGAGCCGTTCGACGATCTGGTGTTCCTCGAACGAATTGACCCCGCGATAGAGGGTGATGTGCTCGCCCAGCGGGGCGGTGCCGCTGGTGATCGCCCACTGGCAATATTCGTAGAGGATGTCGAGTTGGGCCCAGATCGAGTTGTTGTGGAACTTGCTGGCCATCTTCTGATCGACATAGGCGTCCCAGGCCGGCGAATCGGTGTCGCGGATCGGCTCGCGGTGGAAGGTCGGCACCAGCCCGAACCGGCTTTCGACCCAGCCCTTCAGCACCGCCCCCTCGGCCGAGTTCGAATCATAGCCCCAGCCCAGCAGCAGGCGGATGAAGCTGGCGCGGTAGGGGCGCGGGATGCCGCCGGCCGGCTCGACCGTGGTGCGCTGCTCGGGGTCGATGCCGAACATCGCCGTCATGTATTTGGAAAAGGCGTCGGCCGCCTCGTGCCGGCCGTCGGAGCGTCCCAGCATCTGGAACAGGCCGCGGTTCATCTCGCGCACCCCGGAGATGTGCAGCGGGCGCGGCAGATCGTTGAAGGCCGGACTGCCGAGCAGGCCGGTCGGCAGCCCGACCAGATTGGTGCTGTGGCCGTGGCTGCCCTTGCGGGTGATGACTTGGTCCATGCTCCCCTCCCCCGCCGCAAAAGTGTCACAGCGGCGGCGGCGCGGCCAGCCTGTTTTGCGGTTCGCCAGCCTCTTGCCTCGCCGCCGCCGGGTGCTAGGATCGCCCCACCCTTCCCCCCCGAGGACCGATGCCGCCGATGGATCACCCTTCCCGCCCGATCGACCGCCTGCTGGCGCTGATGGCGCGTCTGCGCCACCCCGAGCAGGGCTGCCCGTGGGACCGCGAACAGAATTGGGCCAGCATCGCTCCCTACACCATCGAGGAGGCCTACGAGGTCGCCGACGCCATCGCCCGCGACGACGTCGCCGCGCTGAAGGAGGAACTGGGCGACCTGCTGTTCCAGGTGGTGTTCCACGCCCGCATCGCCGAGGAAAGCGGCCGGTTCGATTTCGACGCGGTAGCGACCGCGATCGCCGACAAGATGGTGCGCCGCCACCCCCATCTGTTCGCCGCCGACGGCACCCCGCCGCCGGGCTGGGAGGAGATCAAGCAGGCCGAGCGCGCCGCCGCCGGGGGCAACGGGGTGCTCGACGGCATCGCCCGCGCCCTGCCGCCGCTGACCCGCGCGGTCAAGCTGCAACGCCGCGCCGCCCGGGTCGGCTTCGACTGGGACGATCCCCGCGCCATCCTCGCCAAGCTGGAGGAGGAAGCGGGCGAGGTGGTGGCCGAACTCGACACCGGCGCCGATCCCGACCGGGTCGAGGACGAGGTCGGCGACCTGCTGTTCGTCTGCGTCAACCTCGCCCGCAAGCTGGCGATCGATCCCGACCGCGCCCTGGCCCGCGCCAACGAAAAGTTCGAGCGCCGTTTCCGCCACATCGAGGCCGCCCTGCGCGCCGAGGGGCGCGACCCGGCCGCCGCCTCGCTCGACGAAATGGAGGCGTTGTGGCAGGCTGCCAAGCGTCTGGAACCGAAGGCGGGAGGGGCCGGTGGCGGCTGACTGGCTGAAACGGCTGATGGCGGTGGCAGTGCTGCTGACGCTGTCGTCCTGCTACATCCCCGACAAGTTCCGCGCCGAGCTGCGGCTGTCGCGCTTCGGCGATTACGACCTGACCTACAAGGGCGACCTGATGTGGGCGCCGATTCTCGACGATTACCGCACCGGCAAGATCACCCCGGACAACGAGGCGGAGAAGATCGAGAACATCCGCAAGGATCTCTCCCGCGACATCGCCTTCCGCAAGATCGAATCGCGCGGCCGCGGCCGCTTCGCGGTCGAATATGAACGCGCCGGCCGGCTCGGGCAGGTTCAGTTGGTGGCGCTGATCCGCCGCGATGCCCGCATCCTGATGCTGCGGGCCTTGCAGAACGGCGGCATCGTCGTCACCGCCAACAGTCTGCGCCCGTCCGATGCCCAGACCCTGGCCGAGCTCGGACTGACGATGGAAGGCGAGTTCCGCATCACCACCGACGCCAACGTGGTCGATCACAACGCCACCGAGGTGCGGCAGTTCGGCGCCTACCGGGTCTATGTCTGGAAGATCGACGGCCCGCTCGCCCCGGCGCCGCATCTGGCGATGGTGCGGGATTCCGATCCGCGCCGGCCGCTGCCGCCGCCGCCGTCGAGCAAGATGCAGCCCTGAACCGCCGGCCGCGCCAAGGAGATGCCATGAGCTGGACCGACCGCACCGTGATGATCACCGGCGCCACCGCCGGCTTCGGCACCGCCATCGCCCGCCGCTTCGCCGCGCTGGGCGCCCGGCTGGTGCTGTGCGGCCGCCGCGCCGACCGCCTCGCCGCCCTCGCCGCCGAACTGGCCCCGGCGCCGGTCCATGCCGCCCCGCTCGACGTGCGCGACCGCGCCGCGATCGCCGCCTTCGTCGCCGCCCTGCCGCCGGCCTTCGCCGCGATCGACCTGCTGGTCAACAATGCCGGGCTGGCTCTGGGACTCGACCGCGCCGACCGGGCCGATCCCGACGATTGGGACACCATGATCGACACCAACCTGCGCGGGCTGGTCCAGGTCACCCGCGCGGTGCTGCCGGGGATGGTGGCGCGCGACCGCGGCCACATCGTCAATATCGGCTCGGTCGCCGGCAGCCATCCCTATCCCGGCGGCAACGTCTATGGCGCCACCAAGGCGGCGGTGGCCCAGTTTTCCTACAATCTCCAGGCCGATCTGGTCGCCACCCGGCTGCGGGTCACCAACATCGAGCCCGGCCTGTGCGGCGGCTCGGAATTCTCCCAGGTCCGCTTCCACGGCGACGAGGGCCGCGCCGCCCAGGTCTATGCCGGCACCGAGCCGCTGACCGCCGAGGACATCGCCGAGACGGTGGTGTGGGCCGCCAGCCAGCCGCCCCACGTCAATATCGGCCGGATCGAGCTGACCCCGATCTGTCAGGCTCCCGGCGGGCTGGTCGTTCACCGCCGCGTCTGAGGTTGGTGGGCTCTGCCCACCCCCGCCAAGGGCCGCAAGGCCCTTGGATCCCGTCGATGGTCGGGCGCGGAAAAGCCGGTCAGCCTGGGCGCGGGCGTTGGTCGCGCGAAGGAGAGGGAATGGGTTCCAAGGGCCTTGCGGCCCTTGGCGGGTGCGGGCGGAGCCCGCCTGTCAGCGGCTGTGCGCCGGGCGGTCGCGGCGGGGCCGGGCCTGCCACAGCCACCAGACCCCCACCGCCAGCGACGGCAGCACCAGCAGGGCCTGGGCGGCGATTCCTTCGAGGGTGGGGTGGAAGCCGATCCAGCCATAGGTCGGCCAGCCGTCGAGCCCGGTAGCCGGCAGCAGGCGGGCGGTCTGCAACTCGACCACCCCGTCGCCGGCGAAGCAGATCGCGAGGTAATAAAGCAGGGCGGCGGTGGCGTTGAAGAACAGCCGCAGCGGCAGCCGGACCGACAGGAACCGCATCGTCAGATAGATCCCGGCCAGCGCCAGCACCGCCACGGCGATGCCCAGGCTGACGGCGGCCCCCTGCCCCGGCGCGGCGGCGGCCAGCGCCTGATAGAACAGCACCGTCTCGGCCCCCTCGCGGAACACGGCGAGGAAGGCGGCGAAACCGATCGCGAACAGCCGCCCGCCGGCGGCGGCCCGGCCGATCTGGTCCTTGATGTAGGCCTGCCAGCGTTCGAACTCGCGTTTGGCCACCAGCCACCAACAGCAATAGAACAGCACCGCCGCCGCCAGCAGCATGGTGACGCCCTCGATCACGTCCTCGTCCGGACCGGACAGCGCCAGCGCCTCGCTCAGCGCCCAGGCCATCGCCAGACTGGCCGCCACCGCCCACGCCACCCCCTGGAACACCACCCGTTCATGGCGCTCGGCGCCGGTGCGGTGCAGGAAGGTCAGCAGCGCCGACACCACCAGCAGCGCCTCGACCCCCTCGCGGATCAGGATCAGCGCCGATTGGCCGAGGGTCCTCCAGAAGCCGACGCCGCCGATCCGCACCGGGACCAGATCGAGCCGGCCGCGCAGATCGCCCCAGGCCGCCTGCACCGCCTCGGGCGGGGCGCCCCGGCGGGCGAGGCCGATCATCTGGGCGAAGCCGGCCTCGATCTCGCCCTTGAGGGCGGGATCGATCGCGCCGACCGCCTGATCGAGCGGCCCCTCGAACCGGTCGAAATACAGCGCGGACACCGCGTCGATCGTCTGTTGTTTCTGTTCGGGACGATAGGAAGCGGCCAGGGCGTCACCCTGGGCGGTGATCTGCCGGGTCGCCTCGATCGGATCGAAGATGTCGGCCCAGGCCGGCGGGATGGCCAGCCAGAGGGTCAGCAGCAGGGCCAGCAGGGCCAGACCGGATCGCTTCATCGCCACGCCTCCTCGCCGGCGACCGGTCCGGCGGGGCGGCGGGCCCGGCCCGCGACGCGGGACGCCGCGCGATCGCGTTTTCGCTGAGACTACCCTTTTTCGCCGAAAAATTCTGCAAATGCGTGTCCCCGTCGCCGGCCGCCGCCGGCGACGGGGACACGGATCACTCGGCGATGCCCGCCACCGCCAGTTGGGCGGCGGTCGAGGTCGCCGGACGCAGCGGGCAGGCCTCGGCCAGATAGGTTTCGACCAGACTGCCCAACTCGTCGAGCTGGGCGCCGAAGAAATGGTTGGCCCCCTCGATGGTGCGGTAGCCGACCCGGATGCTGCGCTGGGCGGCCAGCTTGGCCGCCAGCTTGGCGACGCTGGCCTCGGGCACCAGATCGTCGGCGGTGCCGTGGACGATCAGCCCCGAGGAGGGACAGGGCGCCAGGAAGGTGAAGTCGAACACGTTGGCCGGCGGGGCCACCGAGACGAAGCCGTCGATCTCGGGCCGCCGCATCAGCAGCTGCATCGCGATCCAGGCCCCGAACGAGAAGCCGCCGACCCAGCAGGCCTGCGCGTTCGGGTTGAACGACTGCATCCAGTCAAGCGCCGACGCCGCGTCCGACAATTCCCCCTGGCCATTGTCGAACTTGCCCTGACTGCGGCCGACGCCGCGAAAATTGAAACGGAGGGTCGAGAACCCCCGCCGCACGAAGGCGTGATAGAGAGCGAACACCACCTTGTTGTTCATCGTTCCGCCGTGCTGCGGATGAGGATGCAACAGGAGGGCCAGGGGTGCGTTGGACGACTTTCCGTGATGATAGCGCCCTTCGAGACGGCCGTCCGGTCCGTTGAAAATCACTTCAGGCATGGTTCACCGCACTCATCTCCCACTCCCGTCGCCGCCCGAAAGCCGAGCGGACGAATCAGGATAAAAAGCACAAAATCCGCCCTAAAGCCGGCCAAACTTGACCTGCCTTGTCGGACATAGTACAGTCCACCGCGATGTGCTGGCGCGCCGGAATGATCACTTCCCCCGACGGCCGATCCGGCCGTCCTGGCTCAGATTAACATATTGAGAGCTATGATTTTCAAGAGGCTTCGCGAAGACATCGATTCGATCCGCGCCCGCGACCCCGCCGCCCACTCCCGGCTCGAGGTCGTGCTGTGCTACCCCGGCCTGCACGCGGTGACGATCCACCGCCTGTCGCACTGGTGCTGGCAACGCGGCGCCCGGGTGCTCGGCCGGTTTCTGTCCCATCTCGGCCGGCTGTTCACCGGGATCGAGATCCACCCCGGCGCCACGGTCGGGCCCCGGCTGTTCATCGATCACGGCACCGGCGTGGTGATCGGCGAGACCGCCGAGATCGGCGCCGACGTCACCCTCTATCACGGCGTCACCCTGGGCGGCACCTCGCTGCACCGGGGCAAGCGCCACCCCACCCTGCAAGACGGGGTGATCGTCGGTTCGGGCGCCCAGGTGCTCGGCCCGGTCACCGTCGGCCAGGGCGCCCGGATCGGCGCCAACGCGGTGGTGCTGACCGACGTCCCCCCCGGGGTGACGATGGTCGGCATTCCGGCGCGGATGGTGATGCGCCGGGCCAAGGGGGTCGAATTCTGCGCCTACGGGCTGCCGGAGAATTCCTCCGCCCTGCCCGATCCGATGGTCCGGGCGATCGACAGCCTGCGCGGTCAGGTCGCCACCCTGGTCGAGCGGGTGCGCGAGCTCGAAACCGAACTGCACGGGCACCCGGCGCTGGGGTGCTCGCGTCTGCCTCATCTGGTGTCCGGCGAGACGACGCCCCCGGCCGCCGGCCATCCCCCGCCCCATCCCGCTCCCGCCGGCGGGACGGCACCGCATCGGGAGACGGGATCATGAAACTCAGCACCAAGGGACGCTACGCGGTGATGGCGATGGTCGATCTCGCCAGCCATTCCCACGGCAGCCCGGTCGCGCTGGCCGACATCGCCGAGCGCCAGGAGATTTCCCTGTCCTATCTGGAACAATTGTTCGGAAAGTTACGCAAAGGGGGGCTGGTCAAGAGCGTGCGCGGCCCGGGCGGCGGCTATCTGCTGTCGCGGCCGGCGCAGCAGATCCGCATCTCCGACATCATCCTGGCGGTGGACGAGCCGATCCAGACCACCCGCTGCTCGCCCGGCACCCCGTCCGGCTGCCATGACGACAAGGGGCGCTGCCTGACCCACGATCTGTGGGAGGAACTGGGCAACCAGATCTATCTCTACCTCAGCTCGGTGTCGCTGGCCGACGTCTGCGAACGGCGTCTGCTCGGCACCTCGGGAATGTTCCACGGCGGCGACCGGTCCGGCACCGTCGCGGCACAATAGCCCGGCCCGGAGGCCCGCACCGATGGCCACGGTCTATCTCGATTACAATGCCGGCGCCCCGCTGCGGCCCGAGGTCGCGGCGGCGATCGCCGCCGCCTGGGCCGCGCCGGGCAACCCCTCGGCGGTGCACGGCCCCGGCCGCGCCGCCCGCGCCCGGATCGAGGCGGCGCGGGCCGAGGTGGCGGCGCTGGTCGGGGCCGATCCGGCCGGATTGATCTTCACTTCGGGCGGCACCGAGGCCAATGCCGCCTTGCTGGCCGGGCTGGCGGTGCCGCGCCTGCTGCTGTCGGCGATCGAGCATCCCTCGCTGGCGGTGGCGGCGGCGGCACGCGGCGGCGAGGAAATCGCGGTCGGCCCGGACGGGGTGATCGACCTCGCCGATCTCGACCGCCGGCTCGCCGCCGATCCGCGTCCGGCGCTGGTGTCGGTGATGCTGGCCAACAACGAGACCGGGGTGATCCAGCCGGTGGCCGAGGCGGCGCGGCTGGTCCACGCCCGGGGCGGCTGGCTGCATTGCGACGCGGCCCAGGCCGCCGGACGGATTCCGGTCGCGCTCGACGCGCTCGCTGCCGATTTTCTCACCCTGTCCGCCCACAAGATGGGCGGTCCGCCCGGAATCGGCGCGCTGGTGCTGGCCGATCCGTCGCGACAATTGGCATCCCTCTTGCTTGGAGGGGGACAGGAGAGCGGACGCCGCGCCGGCACCGAGAACCTGCCCGGCATCGTCGGCTTCGGCGCCGCCTCGGCGTTGGTAGGGGATGATTTGGCGCCCGACGGCCCCACATTTCGAGTGGGCGCGCTGCGGGACCGGCTGGAAAAGCTGGCGCTGGCGCGGGTGCCGACGGCACGGGTGATCGGGGCCGGCGCGCCCCGGCTGGGCAACACCAGTTGCCTTGCCCTGCCCGGTCTGGCCGGGGCGACCCAGGTGATGGCGCTCGACCTCGCCGGGATCGCGGTCAGCAGCGGCCCGGCCTGCGCCTCGGGCCGGCAGAGGTCGAGCCGGGTGCTGGCGGCGATGGGCCTGCCCGACACGGTGGCCGGATCGGCGATCCGGGTCAGCCTGGGTTGGGCCAGCACGGATCAAGATGTCGACCGGTTCGTCGCCGCCTGGGGCGAACTGGCCGGACGCAAGGGATTTACGGTCAGCGCGCCCCAGGCGGCGTGACCGGAGGACAGAAGAAGGAAGGAATGCAGCCATGACCGCCCACGTCCCCCCGACGACCTCGCCTTCGCTCGAACCGGGCGTCACCCCGGCGCTGCCGCGCCGCCCCGGCATGCCGATCTATCTCGATTACCAGGCCACCACCCCGTGCGACCCGCGGGTGGTGGCGGCGATGCTGCCCTGGTTCACCGAGAAGTTCGGCAACCCCCATTCGCGCAACCACGCCTATGGCTGGGAAGCCGAGGAGGCGGTCGAGCAGGCCCGCGCCGAAATCGCCGCCCTGATCGGCGCCGACGCCAAGGAAATCGTGTTCACCTCGGGCGCGACCGAATCCAACAATCTGGCGATCAAGGGCGCCGCCCGCTTCCTGCGCGACAAGCGCGACCACATCATCACCGTCACCACCGAGCACAAATGCGTGCTCGACACCTGCCGCCATCTCGAACAGGACGGCTTCCGCGTCACCTACCTGCCGGTCGGCACCGACGGGCTGATCGACCTCGACCAACTCGCCGCCGAGATCACCGACCGCACCGCCGTGGTGTCGGTGATGGGCGCCAACAACGAGATCGGGGTGATCCAGCCGCTGGCCGAGATCGGCGCGCTGTGCCGGTCGAAGGGGGTGCTGTTCCACAGCGACTGCGCCCAGGCCGTCGGCAAGATCCCGCTCGACGTCAACGCGATGAACATCGACCTGATGAGCATCTCCGGCCACAAGATCTACGGGCCGAAGGGGATCGGCGCCCTTTACGTCCGCCGCCGCCCCCGCGTCCGGCTGGTGCCGTTGATCAATGGCGGCGGCCAGGAACGCGGCATGCGCTCGGGCACGCTGGCGACCCCGCTCTGCGTCGGCTTCGGCACCGCCGCCGCCCTGTGCAAGGCCGAGATGGCCAGCGAGGCCGAACGGCTGCTCGGGCTGCGCAACCGGCTGCTGTCCGGGCTGGAGCAGCGGCTGCCCGAGATCTACGTCAATGGCGACCTGGAACGCCGCCTGCCCGGCAACCTCAACGTCTCGTTCGCCTTCGTCGAGGGCGAGGGGCTGATGATGGGAATCAAGGGCCTCGCGGTGTCGTCGGGCTCGGCCTGCACCTCGGCCTCGCTCGAACCCTCCTATGTGCTGCGGGCGCTGGGCCTCAGCCCGGAAATGGCGCATACCAGCCTGCGCCTCGGCCTCGGCCGCTTCACCACCGAGGACGAGGTCGGCACCGCGATCGACCAGATCGCCGAGGCGGTCGAGCATCTGCGCGGGTTGAGCCCGCTGTGGGAGATGCACCAGGAAGGCATCGACGTCAGCACGGTGCAGTGGGCCGAGCATTGATCGGCGGGCTGCCGCCCGCACCCGCTTGGGGCAAGGCCCCAAACCCCCTCTTTTTTCAGCAAAAAGAGGGAGGGAGCGGCGGTGGCCATCAGGACGGGATTGAGCGCGGGCCGATAATTTGGAATAATTCTCGAAAGATCGGCATCCGCAACGGGGAGTAGAGTAACATGGCATACAGCGACAAGGTCATCGACCATTACGAACATCCGCGCAATGTCGGCTCGCTCGACAAGAACGACGAGTCGGTCGGCACCGGTCTGGTCGGCGCCCCGGCCTGCGGCGACGTGATGAAGCTCCAGATCAAGGTCAACGCCGAGGGCATCATCGAGGACGCCAAGTTCAAGACCTTCGGCTGCGGCTCGGCGATCGCGTCGTCGTCGCTGGTGACCGAATGGGTCAAGGGCAAGAGCCTGGACGAGGCCGGCCAGATCAAGAACACCGACATCGCCCAGGAACTGGCGCTGCCGCCGGTCAAGATCCATTGTTCGGTGCTGGCCGAGGATGCGATCAAGGCGGCGATCGCCGATTACCGCGCCAAATCCGGCAAGGACGACAGCGCGGCGGCGGAATAAGCTTGGCCGCTCCGGGTTTCCTGTTCAGACTTACGCGAGGATCCGCATCATGAGCCCTGCCCCCCTGATCGTCACCGACGCCGCCGCCGAGCGGGTCAAGGCCCTGCTGGCCAAACGCGGCAAGCCGTCGGCCGGCATCCGCATC
Organism: Phaeospirillum tilakii; assembly: GCF_042683125.1. Lineage (NCBI taxonomy): Bacteria > Pseudomonadati > Pseudomonadota > Alphaproteobacteria > Rhodospirillales > Rhodospirillaceae > Phaeospirillum > Phaeospirillum tilakii. The sequence goes on along the minus strand of NZ_JBHUIY010000001.1, from coordinate 197,081 downwards.
GGCGTCCAGTCGAAGGGCTGCTCCGGCCTGTCCTACACCCTCGAATATGCCGACGAGCGCACCCCCTACGACGAGGTGGTCGAGCATAACGGCGTCACCGTGCTGATCGATCCCAAGGCGACGATGTTCATCCTCGGCACCGAGATGGACTTCGTCGAGGACAAGATGCAGTCCGGCTTCGTCTTCCGCAACCCGAACGAGAAGGGCCGCTGTGGCTGTGGTGAATCCTTCCACGTCTGAGGCGCCGGGCGCGGCGGCGTCCGCCGCCCGGATCGTCCCCTGCTGGTCCTGCAAGGGACCGGTGGCGGCCCGCGCCCTGTTCTGCTCGGTCTGCGGCGCGGTGCAGGGGCCGGGGGCGGTCGATCCGTTCACCCGGCTCGGCCTGATCGCCTCGTTCGACCTCGACCTCGCCCAGCTCGAACGCCAGTATCTCGGCCTCCAGATGCGGCTGCATCCCGACCGCTTCGCCGCCCGCGCCCCGCGCGAGAAGGCGCTGTCGCAGGCCCAGGCCACCGCGATCAACGAGGCCTACGAGACCCTCAAGGACCCGCTGAAGCGCGCCGCCGCCCTGCTGGCGCTGCGCGGCCGGCCGGTCGATCTGACCGCCTGCGGCACCATCAACGACCGCGCGTTGCTGATGGAGCAGATGGAACGGCGCGAGGCGCTGGCCGAGGCCGCCAGCGCCGACGAGGTCGCCCGGCTGGCGATGGAGGCCGAATCGGCGGTGCTGGCCTGCCAGTGCCGGATCTCCGCCGCCTTCAACGCCGCCGAGCTGGAGCAGGCCGCCCATCTCGCCATCCGCCTCAAATACCTGGTCAAGCTGGCCGAAGAGGCCCGCGCCAAGAAGTCCCGCCTGACGAGGATGCCCTGAATGCTGCTGCAACTGCATGAACCCGGCGAGAGCCCGGCCCCCCACCAGGAGGAACGCGGCCTCGCCGTCGGGATCGATCTTGGCACCACCAATTCGGTGGTGGCGCTGGCCCGCAGCGGCGCGGTCGAGGTGCTGCGCGACGCCGAGGGCAAGGCGCTGGTCCCCTCGGTCGCCTGCTATGACGACCAGGGCGGGGTGATCGTCGGCCGCGAGGCGCGGCGGATGATCCTGGAAGCGCCCGAGCGGGTGGTCAGTTCGGTCAAGCGGCTGATGGGGCGCGGCGCCGACGACGTCAAGGCGCTGGCCGGCACCCTGCCCTACCAGCTCGACAGCGCCGCCGAGGGCGGCATGGTGCGGCTGCGCGTCGCCGGCCGCACCCTGACCCCGGTCGAGGTGTCGGCCGACATCCTGCGGGTGCTGCGCGCCCGCGCCGAGGAGGCCCAGGGCAAGCCGGTCGATCGCGCCGTGGTCACCGTGCCGGCCTATTTCGACGACGCCGCCCGCACCGCCACCAAGGACGCCGCCCGCCTCGCCGGGCTCGAAGTGCTGCGCCTCGTCAACGAACCGACCGCCGCCGCGCTGGCCTACGGGCTCGATCACGGTTCGGAAGGGCTGTACGCGGTCTATGACCTCGGCGGCGGCACCTTCGACCTGTCGATCCTGCGGATGGAAAAGGGGGTGTTCCAGGTCCGCGCCACCGGCGGCGACGCCGCGCTGGGCGGCGACGACATCGACCATGCGGTGGCCGAGCATTTCCTCGCCGAACGCGAGGGGGCCGAGCGCGAGGGGGCCGAGCGCGACGGCGCCAAGCCGGTCCTGACCGAGGGCGAGGTCAAGCAGATCCTCGCCGCCGCCCGCGTCGCCAAGGAATGCCTGTCGACCCAGGCCGAGGGCGAATGGCGGATCGAGCTGGGCGGGGTGTCGAGCCGGCACAGCCTGACCAAGGATCAGTTGGAGGCGCTGGCCGCGCCGTGGATCGACCGCACCATCGCGATCTGCCGTCAGGTGATCGAGGATGCCGGGATCGAGATCGGCGACATCCACGGCGTGGTGCTGGTCGGCGGCGCCACCCGGATGCCGCTGGTGCGGCGGTCGGTCGAGGCGCTGTTCGGCCGCCCGCCGCTGGCCGACATCAATCCCGACGAGGTGGTGGCGGTCGGCGCCGCGTTGCAGGCCGAGGCACTGACCCGCGGCGGCGACACCCTGCTGCTCGACGTCACCCCGCTGTCGCTCGGGCTTGAGACGATGGGCGGGATCGTCGAGAAGCTGATCCCGCGCAACACCCCGATCCCGGTGGCGATGGCCCAGGACTTCACCACCTATCAGGACGGCCAGACGGCGATGACCATCCACGTCGTCCAGGGCGAGCGCGAGATGGTCGATCAGACCCGCTCGCTGGCCCGCTTCGTCCTGCGCGGCATCCCGCCGATGACCGCCGGCGCCGCCCGCATCCGCGTCACCTTCACCGTCGATGCCGACGGGCTGCTGACCGTCTCGGCGCGCGAGGACACCACCGGCACCGAGCAGCAGATCGCGGTCAAGCCGTCCTACGGCCTGACCGACGACGAAATGGCGACGATGCTGCGCGATTCGCTCGAACATGCCCGCGAGGACATGGAAAGCCGGCTGCTGGCCGAGGCGGTGGTCGAGGCGCGCCGCTCGGTGCTGGCGGTCCAGGCCGCGCTCGGGGTCGATGCCGACCTGCTGTCGGCCGCCGAACAGGCCGAGATCGAGGCCGCGATCAAGGCGATCGACACCGCCATCGCCACCAACAGCCGCGAGGCGGTGCTGGCCGCCACCGAGGCGCTGGAAGCCGCCACCAAGACCTTCGCCGAACGCCGGATGGATCGCGGCATCCGCAACGCCCTGGCCGGCGTCGCGGTCGATGCGCTCGACAGCTGACCCGTCACCACCGACTCAACAGGGACCCTCATGCCCAAACTGACCTTCATCAATCCCGATGGCTCGCGCACCGAAGTCGAGGCCGCGCTCGGCCAGTCGGTGCTCGAAGCCGCCCATCGCGGCCATGTCGAACTCGAAGGCGCCTGCGAAGGCTCGCTGGCCTGCTCGACCTGCCACGTCGTCGTCGCCAAGGAATGGTATGACCGCCTGCCCCAGGCCAGCGAGGACGAGGAAGACATGCTCGACCTCGCCTTCGGCCTGACCGCCACCTCGCGCCTCGGCTGCCAGATCATCATGACCGAAGACCTCGACGGGCTGGTGGTCACCCTCCCCGCCGCCACCCGCAACATGATGATCGGCAAACGCTGAACGCTCCTTATTGGGCTTTCGCCCAAACCCAACCGGGGCGATGCCCCGGACCCCCTTCTCTTTCGTCTGTTGGCCGGGATGCCGCCTTGCGGGTATCATCGCCGCCGGCGCAAGCGAAGGGGGGCGTTCCGGTCATGGTCCGCAAATATTTCCTGTGTCTGGCCGTGCTGGCCCTGACCGCCTGCGCCCAGGCGCAGGTCACCGCGCGACACGAGGAGGCGAACGCCGCCGCGACGGCGCCGCCGGTGGTCTATGTCGCCGATTTCGACCTCCAGGCCGGGGAGATCCAGTCCGACTCGCCGCTGGCGGGGCTGCCCCGGCCCGGCCTGCTCGGCAACGGGCCGCTCGGGCTGCTGAAGTCGCGCGAGTCGCAGGCACGGTCGCTGGTCGATCTGATGGCCTCGACCATCGTCGCCGATCTGGCCAAGGCCGGCATCCCCGCCCGGCGCTGGAATGACGGCACGCCGGTGCCGACCAGCGGCTGGATGGTGCGCGGCGCGTTCCTGACGGTGGACGAGGGCAACCGGCTGCGGCGGGCGGTGATCGGCTTCGGCAGCGGCCAGACCGACCTCCAGGTCGCCACCAGCATCGATCAATTGTCGGCAGAGGCGGCGCCGGCCCCGCTCTATCAGGTTGATACCGCCGCCGACAGCGGCCGGATGCCGGGCGCGATCGTCACCCTCAATCCCTACGCGGCGGCGGCGCGCTTCGTCCTGAGCGGCCACGACCTCGACCGCGGCACCAAGGCCACCGCCGGCAAGATCGCCGAGGAGGTGGCGCAACGCCTGCGCGCCGCCCCACCCGCCCCGGAGTGAAGCCCCCCCATTGATGGGATCCAAGGGCCTTGCGGCCCTTGGCGGGTGCGGGCAGAGCCCGCCTTTTTGCCTTTCATCGCCGCTTCGCTTGACAGCCCGCCCCGAATCCATCACCCTTCCATCTGCAAACGATTCGCATTTGCATAATGGAGGGGACCGATGGAGGATTACCGTCGTTTCGAAGAGGCCGTCGCCCTGGTCCGCCGGGCCGGGGTGATCCCCACCCCCGCCCGGCTGGCGGTAGCGCAATTGCTGCTCGACCATCCCGGCGGCGCCTCGCTGGAACAGCTGACCGATCAGGCCGCCGAGCGCGATCTTGGCCTGTCGGCGGACGGGGTCGCCGCCGCCGTCGCCGTGCTGCGGCCACGGCGCGCCGCCGGCGTTGCGCTGGAGCGATAGACCGCCCTCTCCCGCCCCGGTGGCGGAAACCGGCTTGACGGCGCCGCCGCTTTGCCGTACCCCCGACTCTGAGAATGGGAATCAGAGTCAGTCACATTGAAATCCAGTCCTCTTGATCGCTGTCGTTCCCGTGCCCATGTCCGTAGCGACAGGGTCACCGGCCTCCAGGGGCCGGTGCCGACGGCGTTGACCAACACCTGAACATTATCAAAAAAAGCACTCGGGACTCCTTGACGGGGCCGCAGTGTCATCGTACCGTCATCGACAGCGATATTTGAACCGGCACAACATAACCTCTGCTTTTATTTAGCACGAACGACAGGAACGCCATGGTTATTGCCTCGCACATCCCAGGCCGCCTTCGTCTGCGCGGAGATGATCTTCGCGACACCGCGCTGTGCCGGTCGCTGATCCAGCAATTGTCCGAGCTTGACCCCACGGTGACCGTCACCGCCGGGCGCCATTGCGGCAGCCTGCTGATCGGCTACGACCCCGCCCGCCTCGCCCCGGCCCGGCTGACCGCCTGGGCGACGGCGCGAACCGCCCCCCGACCCGCCCCGGCCGCGCCACGCGGCGAACGCCGCGCCGTCGCCGGCTGGAACCGGACCCTGACCGGGCGCGACGCCAACCGCGTCGCCAAATACGGCCTGCTCGCCAGCACGGCGGTGATGCTGCTGGCCCTGGCCGGCAACACCCGCCTGCACGCCGCCGCCGGGGGGCTCAACATCGCCTTTCTGCTGGTCCACCTTGCCCACCATCGCGGCAAATGGCTGAGGTAGCCCCGTCGATGTCCACCGCCACCGCCTGGGTCGCCACCCCCGCCTTGCTGCTCGACTGGACCAGCCGCCTGTCGATCGCCCACCACATTCCCGGCCGGATCCGGCTCAAGCTGCGCACCGACGGGATCGACCTGTCCGGCCTCGGCGACGGGGTGCGCGCCTTCACCGCCGCCCTCGGCGCCTGTGCCGCGATCGATCAGGTCCAGGTCAACCTGTTGGCGCGGTCCTGCACCATTACCTACAACGCCCGGGACCTGGCCCCATCGACCTGGTCCGATCTGATCGAGGGTCAGGACACCGCGCCGGTGCGGGACCTGATCGAGGCGATCGCCGCCGCCGCCCGCGCCAACGAAAAACGGGCCCGCGCCGGCTGAGTCAGGGGCGTCCGCGCCCGCCCAGAGGGGAAAAGGAGGAAGGCATGCACCCTGTCCTGATGTTTTCCGCCGGTCTGCTGACCGGCATCGTCGGCATCCGTCTCGCCAAGAAGGCCGGGACCAGCGCCACCGCCCACGATCTGGGCGAGAAGACCCGCCACGGCGTCGGGCAGGCCCGCGACGGCCTGCGCCAGGCCACCGTCGATGGCCTCGCCGCGGTCGAGCGGGCCTCGGCCTCGCTGCGCGGCCGGCTGGAGAGCCCGCCCGCCGCCGACGCGCCCGCCCCCGGCGCGGACGAGGCCAAGCCGGCCGGCGATGGAGCGAAATCGTGAAGAAGGTCAAGGCCCTGGGTCGGAAGGGCAAGGGTCTGGCCTCGCTCGGCGAGAGCCCGACCGAGATCTTCCTGCGCGGGTTCCTCGCCGCCGGGCTGCTGACCGCCGTGCGCGACCGGCTCGACCCCGACGAACCCACCGCCAATTCCCGCAAGGTGCTGCGCCATGCCCTCCAGGGCGGTTTCGCCCTGACCGGGGCCACCCTGGCCGCGCGCGGCCTCGCCCGGCGCGATTACGGTCTGACCACCCTCGCCGCCGGGCTGGCCACCGCCGGGGTGATCGCCGCCGAATATGCCCTGCGTCCGGCCGAAACCGCCGGATTTGTCCCCGCCATCGAGGAGCCGAACCGTGTCGAAGAAGAAGAAGAATAAGGGCAAAAAGAAAAACTGGACGGTCTGCCCGGTCACCGGCCGGCGCGTGCCGCCCGGCTATGTCTACGCCCCGCCGGGCGGCGCCGGCACCGGACTGTTCGCCGGGCTGGGCCGGCTGCTGCCGTCGGGCCGGACCGAACAGTTCCTGGTCGGCGCGGCGATCGGCGCCGCCGCCGCCTATGTCCTGTCCGACGACGAATTGCGCGGCAAGCTGCTGGCCTCGGGGGTCAAGCTCTATAACGGTCTGCTCGGCGGGATCGAGGAGATGAAGGAGCAGATCGCCGACATCCAGGCCGAGATCCAGTCCGGTCAGGGCGGAGTGGACTGAGATGACCAGCACCGCCCCGGATCTGTCGGTCGAGATCGTTCACCGCCTGCCGGGGCGGGTCCGCCTGCGCTATCGCTCGCGCCCGCATCACGGGGTGCTGTGCCCCGACACCCTGCGCGCCGCCGCGCTGGCGCTCGACGGGGTGCGCTCGGCCCGGGTCAACCCCGCCGCCCGCGCCCTGGTGCTGGAATTCGATCCCGCCCGCGCCACCCCGGCCGGCCTGCGCCGCCAGATCGCCGCGCTGGGGCGGATCGACCTCAGCCTTTCGCCGCCGGTGGCGGTGCCGCCCTCCCCGCCCCCGGGCGGGCTCGGCGGCGCCCTGATGGCGCTGGCCGGCACCCTGATGCTGCCGGCGCCGCTGCGGCTGCCGCTGACCCTGGTCGCCTCGCTGCCGCTGCTGCGCCACGCCTGGGAGGATTGGCGCGACAACGGCCTGACCTCGCACGGGCTGGAGGGGCTGGCGGTGTCGATCTCGCTGGCGCGCGGCGACAGCATCGCCGCCGCCACCACCATCTTCCTGGTGACGCTGGGCGAGGTGCTGGAGGAATCGATCGCCCGCCGCTCCGACGCCCTGCTGAAGACCCTGCTGCGCCCGGCCGCCGACAGCCTGTGGCTGCTGCGCGACGGGGTCGAGATCCAGATTCCGGCCGACGAAGTCCAGGTCGGCGACACGGTGATCGTCGCCACCGGCGCGGTGATCCCGATCGACGGCACCGTGCTCAACGGCGAGGCCACCGTCAACGAAGCCACCATGACCGGCGAAAGCGTCTCGGTGGCCAAGAGCCGGGGCGACGGGGTGCTGTCCGGCACCCTGGTCGAGGAAGGCCGGCTCGCGATCTATGCCGAGCAGGTCGGCGCCGGCACCGCCGCCGCCCGCATCGCCGATTACGTCGAACAATCGCTCGCCGCCAAGAGCGAGGCGCAGATCGAGGCCTCGCGCCTCGCCGACCGCCTGGTTCCCGGGGTGATGCGGCTGGCCGGGGCGACCTATCTGCTGACCGGCAACTGGCGCCGCGCCGCCTCGGTGTTGCAGGCCGATTATTCCTGCGCCCTCAAGCTGGCCACCCCGGTGGCGTTCAAGGCGGCGATGTACGGCGCCGGCCGCAGCGGGGTGCTGGTCAAGGGCGCCAGCGCGCTGGAACGGCTCGCCCAGGCAGACACCTTCGTGTTCGACAAGACCGGCACCCTGACCACCGGCTGCCTGGAGGTGACGGATTCGATCGCCTTCGACCGCGCCTACAGCCCGGACGACCTGATCTGCCTCGCCGCCTCGGTCGAGGAGCATTACTTCCATCCGCTGGCCCTGGCGGTGGTCAACGCCGCCCGCGCCACCCAGAACCACCACCATTTCGACCATCAGGAGGTACAGTTCATCGTCGCCCACGGCGTCGCCAGCACCATCGACGGCCGCCGCATCGTGATCGGCTCGCGCCATTTCGTCGAGGAGGACGAGGGGATCGACGTCTCTTCCTGCGCCGAACTGATCGACACGCTTTATCAGGACGGCAAGACCCTGCTGTTCATCGGCTTCGGCGGCCGGCTGCTCGGGCTGATCGCGCTGAAGGACCGGCTGCGCCCCGATTGCGCCGAAGGGCTGGAGCGCCTGCGCGGCCTGGGGGTCGAGCGGATCCTGATGCTGACCGGCGACCATCCCGACCGCGCCGCCGAACTGGCCGCCAGCCTCGGGCTCGACGGCTTCCATGCCGGGCTGCTGCCGCAGGACAAGGCGCGGATCATCGGCGAGCTGGCCGCGCGCGGCCACCGCATCGCCTTCGTCGGCGACGGCATCAACGACGCCCCCGCCCTGGCCGGCGCCCATGTCGGCATCGCGATGCACAAGGGCGCCGACATCGCCCGCCTGACCGCCGACATCGCCCTGCTGGAGGACCGTTTCTCCGGCATCGTCACCGCCAAGGCGGTCGCCAACGCGGCGATGGCCCGCATCGCCGGCAATTACCGCCTGACCGTCGGCTGCAACACCGCGATCCTGGCCGCCGCCGCCGGCGGGCTGCTGTCGCCCACCCTGACCGCGCTGCTGCACAACGGCACCACCCTCGGCCTGCTGCTCAACGCCCTGCGGCCGATCCGCTGAGCCGCCGGCCGGCTTTCCTGTCGCCGATTTCATCCTCGACGCCGCCGCCGGCGCTTGGCCGGCGGCGCGGTTCAGGGCAGTCTGCCGGGTGAAATCCCCATCACCAGGAGAGCCTTGATGACCTCTGCCCCCGACACCGCCGGCTGGCGCCTGCTCCACACCATGATCCGGGTCGGCGATCTCGACCGCTCGATCGATTTCTACACCCGCCTGCTGGGGATGAAGCTGCTGCGCCGCACCGACTACCCCGAAGGCCGCTTCACCCTGGCCTTCGTCGGCTATGGTGCCGAATCCGATCACACCGTGGTCGAACTGACCCACAATTGGGATACCGCCAGCTACGATCTCGGCACCGGCTTCGGCCATCTCGCCCTCGCCGTGCCCGACATCCATGCCGCCTGCGCCGCGCTGGCCGAGGCCGGGGCCAGGATCGTCCGCGCCCCCGCGCCGATGAAGCATGGCAGCACCGTGATCGCCTTCGTCGAGGATCCCGATGGCTATCGCATCGAGCTGATCGAGAGAATCTGACACGACGGAAGATAGAAAAACTTATCACTAACGTTCATTGGTAGAGTTACGTACATTCCTCTGGACCGAATGAGGTTTGTCGTATATCCCCACCGGAGGGCGGATACGTTCCGTTACCGACCGTTACGATGGGGTACGGCATGGAGATCACGGGCATCGGTGGAGGGCAGACCGCCCTGGCGTTGGCAGTGACGGCGGGAGTGGCCTATACCGGGCTCGGTCTGCGTCAGGTGCTGGGTTGGCGGGGCAACCGCCCGCCCGGCCCGGCGCGGTCCTGGCGCTGGCGCGAAGCGGCGCCGGAGCTGCCGCCGCTGTCGGTGCTGAAGCCGCTGTGCGGCGCCGAACCCCGGCTGTACGAATGCCTGCGCTCGTTCTGCCAGCAGGATTACCCCGATTTCCAGATCGTGTTCGGCGTCCGCCATGCCGACGACCCGGCGGTGGCGGTGGTCGAGCGGCTGCGGCGCGACTTCCCCGAGCGCGAGATCGCGCTGGTGTGCGACAGCCGGCTGCACGGCAGCAATCTCAAGATCAGCAATCTGGTCAACATGCAGGCGGCCTGCCGCCACGACCTGATCATGCTGTCGGACAGCGACATCGAGATCGCGCCGGGCGCGCTGCGGGCGATCACCGCCGAGATGACCGCCAACCCGGCGGTGGGCGCGGTGTCGTGCCTGTATGTCGGCCAGTCCACCGCCGGCTGGGTGTCGCGGCTGGGGGCGCTCAACGTCAATGGCTGGATCCTGCCCTCGGTGCTGCTCGACAAGGCGATCAACGGCATCGATTGCGCGATGGGAGCGGTGCTGCTGCTGCGGCGGGCAGCACTCGATTCGGTCGGCGGGCTGGAGGCGGTGGCCGATCATTTCGCCGACGATCACGAGATCGGCGAGCGGCTGACCGAGGCGGGCTGGCTGGTGCGGCTGTCGGCCCATCCGGTCACCACCATGGTCAACGAGACCCGGCTGTCCGACCTGCTGCGCCACGAGATCCGCTGGGCCCAGACGGTGTGGGTGACCCGTCCGTTCGCCCATCTGCTGTCGGTGGTGTGCTTCCTGCTGCCGGTCCAGCTCGCCCTGCTGGCGCTGGCGCCGAGCTGGCCCGGCGCCCTGGCGGTGCTGGGCTACATCCTGCTGCGCCTCGGGCTGGTGGCGTCGGTCAACCGCCGCTTCGCCCTGCCCCGGCCGGATTCGCTGTGGCTGGTGCCGCTGCGGGAATGCCTGTGCTTCGTCGGCTGGCTCGGCTGCATGACCCGCCGCACCATCGTCTGGCGCGGCCATGCCTTCCGCCTGCGCCGCGACGGGCGCCTGATTCCGGCCTGAAAAATCCATTCGCGGGCTCTGCCCGCCCCCGCCAAGGGCCGCAAGGCCCTTGGAACCCTTTCCTTGCCCTTCGCGCGGCAAGCCCCCCCCGCCCCAGGCGGGGCGCCCGTTACAGCGCCAGCCAGGGCGCCAGATCGGCGCGGGCGCGGGCGGCGTAGAGCGCCTTGCGCTCGCGCCCCTTGACCCGGCGGCCGTTCTCGTCGCGCTCGGGCGGCGGCGGGAACAGGCCGAAGGTGACGTTCATCGGCTGGAAGCTGGCGGCATCGCCACCGCCGGTGACATGGCCGAGCAGCGCGCCGAAGGCGGTGGTCGGCGGCGGCGGCGGCAACTCGCGCCCCTGGGCGCTGGCGGCGGCGAACCGCCCGGCCAGCAGCCCGATCGCCGCGCTTTCGACATAGCCCTCGCAGCCGGTGATCTGGCCGGCCAGCCGCAGCCGGGGCAGCGCGCGCAGGCGCAGATCCGGAGTCAGCACCCGGGGGCCATTGACGAAGGTGTTGCGGTGCAGCCCGCCCAGGCGGGCGAATTCGGCGTTTTCCAGCCCGGGGATAGTGCGGAACAGCCGGGTCTGCTCGCCATGGCGCAGCTTGGTCTGGAAGCCGACCATGTTGTAGAGGGTGCCGAGCGCGTTGTCCTGGCGCAACTGGACCACCGCGAACGGCTTGGGCCCGTTGGGGTTGGTCAGCCCGACCGGCTTCATCGGCCCGAACGCCAGGGTGCCGCGCCCGCGCGCCGCCATCACCTCGATCGGCAGGCAACCCTCGAAATAAGGGGTGTCCTTTTCCCAGTCGCGGAACGGCACCGTCTCGCCGGTCAGCAGGCCGTCGATGAAGGCGTCGTACTGCTCGCGCGACAGCGGGCAGTTGATGTAGTCCGAGCCCTCGCCCTTGTCGTAGCGCGACTGGAACCACGCCTTGGAGAAATCAATGCTGTCGCGCACCACGATCGGGGCGATCGCGTCGAAGAACGACAGCGAATCCTCGCCGGTGACCCCGGCCAGGGCCGAGGCCAGGGCGGGCGCGGTCAGCGGGCCGGTGGCCAGGATCGCCTCGCCCCATTCCTCCGGCGGCAGGGTCTCGACCTCCTCGCGCACCAGGGTGACGTTGGGATGGTCGGCCAGCGCCGCCTCGACCCGGGCGGAGAACGCCTCGCGATCGACCGCCAGCGCGCCGCCGGCCGGCACCCGGCAGGCGTCGGCGGCGGCCAGAATCAGCGAATCCGCCCGCCGCATTTCCTCATGCAGCAGGCCGACCGCGTTGTGGTCGGCATCGTCGGAGCGCAGGCTGTTGGAACAGACCAGTTCGGCCAGCCCGTCGCCATGATGGGCCGGGCTGCGCCGGTGCGGACGCATTTCGTGGAGGATCACCGGCAGGCCGGCGCGGGCGAGCTGCCAGCTGGCTTCGCAGCCAGCCAGACCGCCGCCGATGACATGGAGGGGGCGCGCATTCATGGCGCCGGAAATAGCCGCTTCGGCGCCCCCTGTCCAGCCCGGCTTGGACCGCCTAGGTATAAAGCTGCGCCATCCAGCCGGTCGAACCGCCATTGACGCCGCTGGTCGAACTGGTGCCGGTGACGGCGGCGCCGGTGGCGACGCTCTTGCCGCCACTGAGGTCGAGCGGCCCGAAGGCGTACTGGGCGAAGGCGCTGGAGGGGCCGGTCTGCCCCGCCTGCTCGGTCTTTTCGGTCTTGTCCTTGGCGTCGTCCTTGCGGTTGAGCAGGAGGTGGGCGGGAACCGCGGTAACGTTCTGCATTGCGAATCCTCCGGAGGAGATCGTTTGGGCAAAACCCAAGCAGAAAGCATGCCAGCCGCGAAACCGTTGCGAATCAAGGCCAAGGCCGCCGGCAAGACGGCAGATTTTGCCGCCGGGGCGGGCGATGGGAGATTTCTTCCCGGTCGATTGTCGGCTATATAGGGAAAAATCAAACGCGGAGGCGCCATGTCGCGCAAATACTATGTCGTCGGCGGCGAATACGCCGACACCAGCTTCACCACGCTGGCCCCCGGTCAGGTCGAGGAATGTTTCGGCCCGTTCGCCGAGCGCGAAGCGCACGAATGCTGGCGGGCCCTGACCGGCAAGACGGTCGACAATGCGATGGTGCGCTATTTCCTGCGCGCCGAGGAAGGCGGCGGCGACGGCGGCTGGTACGTGGTCGGCGGCGAATATACCGGCACCGACTTCACCACCATCGCTCCCGGCCGCTCGCTCGAGGTGCGCGGCCCGTTCGACCGCGCCACCGCGCTCGCGACCTGGCGCGAACTGACCGGGCGGACGGTGGACAGCGCGCTGACCCGCTATGACCTGTGCAGCGAGGCGGAAATGACCCGCCGCCACGCGGCGGGCTGAGCGATCCCCGGCGCGCCCCCGAACGGGCGGCGCGCCGGGCCGCGATCAGGCGATGCGGTGAATCAGATGATAGCCGAACGCGGTCTCGACCACGCCGCTGACCTCGCCGGGGGCGAGGGCGAAGGCGGCCTTGTCGAATTCCGGCACCATCGCGCCGCGGCCGAAGGCACCGAGATCGCCGCCATCCTCGCCCGAGGGACAGTCGGAATATTCGCGGGCCATCTTGCCGAACTCGGCGCCCTCGCGGATCTGGTCGAGGATCTCGGAGATGGCGGTCAGCGCCTCCTCCTTGCTCCGGGTCGCTTGCGAGCGCATCGAGCCCTTGTACATCAGCAGGATGTGGGCGGCGCGGATCTGATCGGACATGCGAAACTCCGAGGAATGAACAAGGCGGCCACTCTAGAGCCGTTTCCCGCCAAATGGAACCGGCAGCAAATCAACGAGGCGCCATGCCCCCCCGCCTGATCCTGTTCAACAAACCTTACGACGTGCTGTGCCAGTTCACCGATCGCGACGGTGGCCGGGCGACGCTGAAGGATTACATCGACCAGCCGGATTTCTACCCCGCCGGCCGGCTCGACCGCGATTCCGAGGGATTGCTGGTGCTGAGCGAGGGCGGCGCCGCCACCGCCCGGATCGCCGATCCGCGCGCCAAGATGGCCAAGACCTACTGGGCCCAGGTCGAGGGTCTCCCGACCGAAGCGGCGCTGGCCGCGCTGCGCCAGGGGGTGATGCTGAAGGACGGCCCGACCCGCCCGGCCGGCGCCCGCCGCATCGCCGAGCCGGAAGGACTGTGGCCACGCACCCCGCCAATCCGCTACCGCGCGGCGATTCCCACCAGTTGGATCGAACTGACCCTGCGCGAGGGCCGCAACCGCCAGGTCCGGCGGATGACCGCCGCGGTCGGCTTCCCCACCCTGCGCCTGATCCGCTGGGCGATCGGCGACTGGACCCTGGCCGGCCTCGCGCCCGGCGAATGGCGCAGACTCCCGTGACCCCCCCCTGCGGGGCTGCCGCCCCGGCCCCGCCTGGAGGCTGGCGCCTCCAGACCTCCCCTTGTTTTATCAATAAAATCAAAGGGGGTTTGGGGCATCGCCCCAAATGGGTTTGGGCGATAGCCCAATAACGGAGCGTCAGAGTGCCGCGAGGATCGCCTCGGCGGCGCGATCGCTGGGCGAGGCCCCACTCCCCAGCCCGAGCCGTCCCAACGCCAGTGCCGCTCCCTCGCGCTGGGCCGCCACCGCCGCCGGATCGTCGAGCAACTGGCCGACCGCCGCATGCAGCTTGTCCGGGGTACAGGCCTCCTGCAACCGCTCCGGCATCACCTCGCGCCCGGCGAGGATGTTGACCAGCGAGACGAAGCGCAGATCGAGGCCGAGGAAGCGGGTGGCGACGAAGGCCGACAGCGGCGACACCCGGTAGGCGATCACACTCGGCACCCGGGCCATCGCCAATTCCAGCGCCACGGTGCCGGAGGCCGCCAGCGCCGCCGAACTGGCGGCGAAGGCGGCGTAGCGTTCCGCGCGGCCATGGACGATCCGCACCGGCAGCGCCCAGTCGCGGGTGGCGGCTTCGACGGCGGCGGCGACGGTCTCGACCGTCGGCACCACCAGACCGAGCCCGGGATGGCTGGCGGCGAGACGGGCGACGGTGGCGCCGAACACCGGCAGCAGGCGCGAGGTCTCCGACCGCCGGCTGCCGGGCAGCAGGCACAGCAATTTCTGCTCCGGGGCGAAACCGTGCGCGGCGCGGAAGGCGGCGGCGTCACCCTGCCCCGCCGCGCCCTCGATCACCGGATGGCCGACATGGACCGCGCGCAGCCCTTCCTTCTCGAACCAGACCGGCTCGTCGGGCAGCAGGGTCAGCAGCAGGTCGAGGCAGCCGGCCAGGGTGCGCGCCCGCCCGGCCTTCCACGCCCACACCATCGGCGCGACGTAATGGATGCGGCGGCAGGGCAACCCGCGCTGTTTCAGCCCGGCCTGGATCCGGCCGCAGAAGCCCCAGGAATCGATCGTGACCACCGCCGCCGGAGCGCGGGCCTCGATGTCGGCGAAGGTCTGGCGCAGGCGCTTGAGGATGCGCGGCAGGCGCGGCAGCACCTCGACCAGCCCCATCACGCTGAGATCGGCCATCGGAAACAGGGATTGCAGCCCGGCGGCGCGCATTTCCTCGCCACCGATGCCGGCGAAGCGGACCCGGCCGCCGCTCTGGCGGGTCAGCGCCGCCATCAGCCGCGCCCCCAGCAGGTCGCCCGACGGCTCCCCGGCAATCAGATAGATCAGCGGGGGTTCGCTCATGGCGTGATCCCCACCACGAACAGCCCGAGCCGCTCGGCGGCGGCGGCGACCTCGGCCCGGCCCAGCACCAGCGCGCCGCCGGCCTCGACCGCGATGCCGCGCAGCCCGGCGGCGGCGGCGGCCTCGACGGTGCGGACCCCGATCGCCGGCAGATCGACCCGCCGCTCCTGCCCCGGCTTCTTCAGCTTGACCAGCACCCCGCCGACCCCCGCGCGCGCCAACTCGCCGCAGCGGGCCAGCAGCCGGTCGGTGCCCTCGATCGCCTCGACCCCCAGCACCAGCCCCTGCTGCACCACCACCGACTGCCCGACATCGACCGCGCCGAGGGCGCGGGCCACCACCACCCCCCGGGCGATGTCGGCCTCGGCCTGCTCGTCCGGCGCCGGCCCGGCCTGCCGCCCGGCCTCGGCCAGACAGCCTTCCAGCACCTGATCGACCCCGACGACGCGGAACCCTTCGCTCTCGATCTCGCCCACCACCGCCCGCAGCAGGCCGTCATCGCCCAGCGCCTTCAGCCCGACCCGGGCGAAGAAACGGGCGGTGCGCCAGTCGGGCGCCAGTTCGGCCAGCGAGGGCCGCCGCACCGGCCCGACCATCACCACCTCGGCCACCCCGGCCCGGCGCAGATGCGCAAAGCCGGTGCCAGCCTCGCCCAGCCGGATCCAATCCACCGGCAGCCCGGCCGCCGCGATCACCGCCGGATCGGCATGGCCCGACAACGCCAGCAGATGCGCCGGCCGCCCCTCGGACCGGCAGGCCGCCGCCACCAGACCGGGCAGCATCCCGCCGCCGGCGATGATCCCCAGGGTCGAACGCTCGCTCACCGGTGTTGTGTCCTTTCAAACGTGGGCTCCGCCCACACCCGCCAAGGGCCGAAGGCCCTTGGATCCCATCGATAATCAAAGGGGTCCAGGGGCCTTCGGCCCTTGGCGGGTGCAGGGCGGAGCCCTGCGATCAGCTAGCGTCGCCGAAACGGGGGGTGCTGAGCGAGCGCGAGGTATCGGAGCGGATGAAGGCGATGATCTCCATCACCACCGGATTGGCGTGGAACTGCTCCTCGACGTCGCTGAGCCGCTCCTGCAACGTCCCCTCGGGGGCGAACAGCAGGCGGTAGGCGTTGCGCAGGGTGTGGATGTCATCGCGCGAGAAGCCGCGCCGCTTGAGCCCGACGATGTTGAGCCCGTTGAGATAGGCGCGGTTGCCGATCACCATCCCGAACGGGATCACGTCGGCCTCGACCCCGGTCATGCCGCCGATCATCGCGTGCTTGCCGATGCGGACGAACTGATGCACCGCCGACAGCCCGCCGAGAAACGCGTACTCGCCGACGGTGACATGGCCGGCCAGGGTGGCGTTGTTGGCCATGATCACATGGTCGCCGACCTGGCAATCATGGGCGACGTGGGCGCTCGCCATCAGCAGGCAGTGATTGCCGACGCGGGTGATCATCCCGCCGCCCTCGGTGCCGGGATTGATGGTGACGTGCTCGCGGATCTGGGCGTCGGTGCCGATCTCCAGCGTCGAGGGCTCGCCCTTGTATTTGAGGTCCTGCGGGCGGTGGCCGATCGAGGCGAACGGGAACACCCGCGAGCGGGCGCCGATCCGGGTGCGGCCGGCGACCACCACATGGGACAGCAGTTCGACCTCGTCGTCGAGCACGACGTCGGGGCCGACCACGCAGAACGGGCCGATCCGGACGGTATCGGCGATCTGGGCGGCGGGATCGACCACCGCGGAAGGATGGATCTCGGTCATTATTCGTCCAGGATCATGGCGGCATAGGTCGCCTCGGCGACCAGGGTGCCGGCGACCTTGGCCTCGGCACGGAACTTCCAGACGTTGCCGCGGCTGCGTTCCTTGAAGACGTGGATCATCAGCTGGTCGCCCGGGCCGACCGGCTTGCGGAAGCGGCAGGTATCGACGCTCATGAAATAGACCAGCTTGCCCTCCGCCGACGGGCCGAGCGTCTCGACCACCAGCACCGCGGCGGTCTGGGCCATCGCCTCGATGATCAGCACCCCGGGGAACACCGGGCGCGAGGGGAAATGGCCCTGGAAAAACGGCTCGTTGATGGTGACGTTCTTGATGCCGACCGCGCTTTCGCCAGCGATGACATCGACCACCCGATCCACCAGCAGGAAAGGATAGCGGTGGGGGATCATTTGCAGGATCCGGTTGATGTCGATGACCTTGCCGCGGTCGGTAACGGTGCTGTCCATATCTGTTCCCTGCCTTGTCTGTCCTTTCTGGCCGGCCGGCGCCCGGCCGCCGCGCCGGGCGCGGCCGGGGCGTCAGCCCGGCTTGCGCCGCGCCATCCGCCCGATCATCGCCGACGCCCGCAGCCATTCCGCCATCGGCACCGCCGGCGCGCCGCCGACGGTCTCGCCCGGGGCGACGTCGCGCATCACCCCGGCCTGGGCGGCGAGACGGGCGCCGCTGCCGATATGCAGATGGCCGGTGATGCCCGCCTGTCCCCCGGCGGCGACGAAATCGCCGAAATGGGTCGAGCCGGAAATGCCGACCTGGGCGACGATCACGCAACCGCGCCCCAGATGGACGTTGTGCCCAATCTGAACCAGGTTGTCTATCATGCAGCCGTCGCCGATCACCGTATCGGGGCCGGCGCCACGGGCGATGGTGGTGTTGGCGCCGATTTCGACCGCGTCGCCGATGATCACCCGGCCGAGCTGCGGCACCTTGAGGCAGCCTTCCGGCCCCATCGCGAAGCCGAACCCGTCCTGACCGATGCGGGCGCCGGGCTGGATCGTCACCCCCCGGCCGACCAGGGCATGCGACAGGCTGACATGGGCGCCGATCCGGCTGCCGGCACCGATCACCACCCCCTCGCCGATCACCGCGTTGGCGCCGATCACACAACCGGGGCCGATCTCGGCCCGGGCGCCGATCACCGCGCCGGGCTCGATCCGGCAGGGCTCGCCGATGCGGGCGTCGGGATCGATCCAGGCGGTCGGCGCCCGCCACGGCTCGACCGTGGCGGCGGGGTAGAACGCCTGGGCGACGCGGGCATAGGCGCGATAGGGATCGGCCGCCACCAGCAGCGCCATCCCGGCCGGGGCCTTGTCGACCATCGCCGGAGCGACGATGCAGACACCGGCCTGGCTGGCGAGGAACGCGGTGAAATATTTGCGGTTGTCGAGGAACGACACCTGATCGCGCGCGGCATGGTCGAGCGGGGCGACGTCGGTGTAGCGCGCGTCCAGATCGACGGTCCCGGCCGGGGTGGCGCCGGCGATCTTCGCCAGCTCGGCCAGGGTGAACGGCCCGGCGACGGTAAAGAAACGTGAATCGGCCATGGGCGGCTATTTTCTCCCCGATTTGGCCGGCGCGGACTCCTCCACCACCGGCTCAGGAAACGTGATGCTGGGCAGGCGGCGGTTGACCCGTTCGATCACCTGGGCGGTGATGTCCATGCTCGGCTCGTGCAGCACCACCTGCTGCTTGGGCAGCACCAGGGCGGCACCGCGTTCGCTGGCGATCTCGCCGGTGGCGCTGAGGATGGCGTTGGTCAGTTCGGCGGCGGCGGCCTCGCTCGATTTCTCGAGGGCGCGCACCGCAAGCTGGGTGCGGCGCTGGAACGCCACCACCTGCTGTTCGAGTTCCTTGACCTTCTGGTCGTAGGCCTCCTGCGACATCGTCCCCTTCTGGCGGGCCAGCGCCTGATCGCTGGCCTCCAGCCGCTGGCGGGCGGCGTTGAAATCGGCCTGGAAGCTCTGCTGATAGCGGTCGCGCTGACCGATCAGCGCCTTGCCGGCCTGGGACTCGCGCTGGGCCTGCTGGACGTCGACGATGATGATCGAAACCGGCGGCACCGGGGCGGCGGCCGGCGCCCCCTCGGCCGCCCGGCCCGGGCCGGTCAGCAACAGCGCCGCCGCCAGCACCAGCCAGGCCGCCGCGCGACGCGGCGCCGGCGGGGTGCCCGGCCCCGATCCAAGTCTGTTGGTCATTGCCGCCATGGGTATCCGCCGCGATCCGCCGGGGCGTTCGGCCCCGGCCGGGATCAGAATTTGGTGCCGAAGTTGAACTTGATCAGTTCCTTCTTGTCGTAGTTTTCCTTCATCAGCGGGATGCCGAAATCGAGGGTCAACGGCCCCATCGGCGACTTCCAGCCGACGCCGACGCCGATCGACATCCGCATCGCACTCGACTGCTCCACCCCCGAACTGTCGTTGACGTCGGTCGGGCCGACGGTGCCGACATCGGTGAAGGCCTCGCCGGTGACGCCGAATTCCTCGGGCAGGCCGAGCGGGAAACGGACCTGGGCGCTGCCGGTGGCCATCCACACCCCGCCCAGCGCGTCGCCGGTGTTCTTGTCGCGCGGACCGACGCCGCCGGTGGCGAAGCCGCGCAGGCTGTCGCCGCCGACGAAGAAGCGGTCGGTGATCCGCACCTTCTGGCCCAGGCCGGCGATGTAGCCGTTGGTGGTGGTCAGCGCCAGCACCACCTTGTCGGCCAGGGTGAAGTACTGACCGCCCGACAGCATGCCGCGGACGTAACGGGCATCGCCGCCAAGGCCGGCGAATTCGGCCGAGCTGCGGAGGAAATAGCCCTCGCCCGGGTCGATCCGGCTGTCGCGCTGATCGTAGGTCAGGCCGGTGGAAACCGACGAGGTGACGCGCGAGCCGAGCTGTTCCAGGATGTAGGGCGAGGTCGAATCGACGTTGGTCACCTTGTCCTGCTTCAGGGTGTATTTCCAGTCCTGACGCAGGTGGTCGTTGATGGCGTAGGCCATCCGGGTGTCGCCGCCGATGGTGCGGGAATTGTACGAGCTGCTGGTTTCGTTCTCGCGCACCACCGCGAACAGGTCGAAGCCGGCGGCGATGTCGTGATCGAGGAAATAGGGCTCGGTGAACGAGAAATTGAGCTGGGACCGGCTGGCGGCCAGCGTGCCGGACAGGGTGACGTCCTGGCCACGGCCGAGCAGGTTGCGCTCGCGGATCGAGGCTTCGAGCAGCGGGCCGATCTGGCTCGACCAGCCGACGCCGAAGCTCAGTTCGCCGGTCGATTTCTCCTGCACGTCGACCTTGATCACGGTGCGGTCGGGCGCGGTGTCGGACGGAACGTTGGTGACCTCGGCCTTCTCGAAGAAATTGAGGTCCTTCAGCCGCTCGCGCGAGCGGCGCAGCTTGGCGGTGTTGAAGGCGTCGCCCTCGACCAGCCGGAACTCGCGCCGGATCACCTTGTCGAGGGTGCGGACGTTGCCGTTGATGTCGATCCGCTCGACGAACACCCGGGGGCCTTCCTGGATGTCGTAGGTGACATCGATGATCTTGGTGTCGCGGTTGCGGTTGACCTGCGGCCGCACATCGACGAAGGCGTAGCCCTTGGTGCCGATCGCGTCGGTCAGCTTCTGGACGATGTCCTCGACCTGATCGGCGTTGTACCAGTCGCCTTCCTGGCTGACCACCAGCGGCTGGAGGTCCTCGACCTTGAGGTCGCGCAGGCTGCTGGTGATGGTCGATTTGCCGAACTTGTACCGTTCGCCCTCGTCGAGGGTGTAGGTGATGAAGAACCCCTCGCGGTCGGGGGTCAGTTCGGCGATCGCCGAGGCGACGCGGAAATCGGCATAGCCGCGCTTCAGATAGAAGCGGCGCAGCAGCTCGCGGTCATAGGTGACGCGATCGGGATCGTAGGTGTCGTCCGAGCTGAGGAAGCGGTACCAGCGTTCCTCCTTGGTCTGCAACACCTCGCGCAGATTGTCCTCGGCATAGCGGCGGTTGCCGACGAAGGCGATGCGGCGGACGTAGGTCGGCTGGCCCTCGCTGATCTCGTAGACCAGATCGACGCGGTTCTGTTCGAGCTGGATGATCTTCGGCTCGACCGTCGCGGCGAAACGGCCGTTGCGGCGGTAGAGGTCGAGGATGCGCTTGACGTCGGCCTGGACCTTGGTGCGGGTGTAGACCGTGCGCGGCTTGAGCTGGACCTCGGACAAGAGCTGGTCCTGCTTGAGCTTGCGGTTCCCCTCGAAGGCGATGCGGTTGATGATCGGGTTTTCGACCACCCGCACCACCAGGGTGTCGCCGTCCTGGCGGATGGTGACGTCGGCGAACAGGCCGGTGTCATACAGCGCCTTCAGCGACCGGTCGATCCGCTCGGGATCGAATGGATCGCCCTCGGTCAGGGTCATGTAGGAACGGACGCTATCCACTTCGATGCGCTGGGTGCCCTGCACCACCACCGAGCGGATCTGGCCGGACGCCTGGGCCCAGACGGGGCCCGCGGCCGAGACCATCACCAGGCCCGCCACCACCCCGGTCCACAGCCTTACGCCCATCGGTGTCTCCCTTGCCAGCCCAATGCTCCGCCCCGGCGTGGGGTCACGAGAACAGCCGAACGACCGCGTCCCAGACCGGCAAGGCCACAATGTCATTGCGGGTCGCGAAGATCATTAAGGCCAATACCAGAAACAGCCCGATTCGAAAACCATATTCTTGGGCGCGCTCGCCAAGAGGCCGGCCAAGGATCGCCTCCACGGCATAGAAAAGAAGGTGGCCGCCATCGAGAACCGGGATAGGAAAAAGGTTGATCAGACCAAGATTCAGCGACAGCAGGATGGTGTAGTAGATCACGCTCGACAGGCCGAGCTGGGCCGCCTCGCCCGCCCCCTTGGCGATGCGGATCGGCCCGCCCAGTTCGTCGGAATTGCGGGTGCCGCTGATCATCTGGCCGATGCCGACGAAGGTGGCCCGCACCATCGCCCCGGTTTCGGACAGGGATTCGCCCAGCGCCGAAATCGGGCCGTGATGGATCACCCGGGTGCTGGCCGGATTGGCCGACACGCCGAGCACCGGCACCTTTTCCATGTCGCCGAACAGGCCCTTGCGCAGGTCGATGCGCGGCCGGGCGCTGATGGTCAGGGTCTCGTCGCCGCGCTTCAGCGTCAGTTCGAGCGGCTGCTCGATCTCGAGCCGGACGATGCGCTGGATGTCCTGGAACCGCTCGACCGCGCGGCCGTTGATCGCCACCACCCGGTCGCCGACCTGGATCCCGGCGGCCTCGGCGGCGGTGCCGGGGAACACGCCGCCCACCACCGGCTCGGTCACCGGCTGGCCCAGCACCATGAACAGCCCGGCCAGACCCAGCACCGCGAACACCAGATTGGCGGCCGGCCCGGCCGCCACCACCGCCGCCCGCTGCCCCAGCCGCTTGTGCTGGAACGACCAGGATTTCTCCTCCTCGGTCAGCTCGCGCGGCTCGGGCGTGGCCGAGGCGGCGTCGGCGTCGCCGAAGAAGCGGACATAACCGCCGAGCGGGAACAGCGCCACCCGCCAGCGGGTGCCGGTCCTGGTGTTCCAGCCCCACAATTCCGGGCCGAAGCCGATCGAGAACACCTCGACCCGCACCCCGTTGGCCCGCGCCACCAGGTAATGCCCCAACTCGTGGACGAACACCACCACGGTGATGATCACCAGGAAGATCACCACGTAGTACCACACGCCATGCAGCACGTTGGTCAGCAGAAGGGACAAATCCATCGGGCGGGCCTCTGGTTGTTCAAAGCTGCCCGATCACCGACTCGGCATGGCGCCGCGCCGCCTGATCCTGGGCGAGAACGTCCTCGATCGAGCCGAGGTCGCGATGATTGACGCCGTCGATGGTCTTCTCGACCACCCGGGCGATGTCAAGGAAGCCGATGCGGCGGCCGAGGAAGGCGGCCACCGCCACCTCGTTGGCGGCGTTGAGCACCGCCGTCACCGACGAGCCGGCCCGCATCGCCTCGCGCGCCAGCCGCAGCGCCGGGAAGCGCTCGGGGTCGGGCGCCTCGAAGGTCAGGGTGGCGATGGCGGCCAGATCGAGCCGCGGCACCGGGGCCGGGATGCGGTTGGGCCAGCCCAGCGCCAGGGAAATCGGGGTCCGCATGTCGGGCGAGCCGAGCTGGGCCAGCACCGAGCCGTCGCGATAGGCCACCAGCGAATGCACCACCGACTGCGGATGCACCACCACGTCGATCTGCTCTTCCGGCATGCCGAACAGGTGGTAGGCCTCGATCATCTCGAGCCCCTTGTTGAACATCGAGGCGGAATCGACCGAGATCTTGGCCCCCATCGACCAGTTGGGATGGGCCACCGCCTGTTCCGGCGTCACATTCGCCATGTAGGCGCGGTCCTTGGTGCGGAACGGCCCGCCCGAGGCGGTGAGGATGATCTTCTCGACCTGATCGCGCTGGCGGGTGTCGAGCACCTGGAAGATCGCCGAATGCTCGGAATCGACCGGCACCAGGGTGGCGCCATGGGTCTCGATCTCGGCCATCACCAGCGAGCCGGCACAGACCAGCACTTCCTTGTTGGCCAGCCCGATGGTGGCGCCGCGCCGGATCGCCCGCAGCGTCGGCGCGAGGCCGGCGGCGCCGACGATCGAGGCCATCACCCACTCGGCCGGCAGATCGGCGGCATCGGCCACCGCGGCGGCGCCGGCGGCGACCTCGGTGCCGGTGCCGGCCAGCGCCTCCTTCAGCGCCGGATAGGCGGATTCATCGGCGACCACCGCCACCCGGGGCTTCAGCCGGCGGACCTGATCGGCCAGGATGTCGACGCGGGAATTGGCCACCAGCGCCTCGACGCGGTACAGCTCCGGACTGGCCTCGACCAGTTCGACGGTATTGCGCCCGATCGAACCGGTCGAGCCGAGAATCGTCACCCCACGCCTTGCGCTCATAACCCCCCTCACTCTCATCAGGAAAAGATGGTCGTCACGACCAGCTCAGAACCGCGCGACCGGTCAGCAGGGCCAGCAGGGCCACCGCCGCCGCCGCCGCCAGCAGGCCATCGACGCGGTCGAGCACCCCGCCATGGCCGGGAATGATTCCGCTCGAATCCTTGACCCCCCAGCGGCGCTTGACCCAGGATTCGAACAGGTCGCCGGCCTGGGCCACCACGGCAAGGCCGGCGCTGGCCAGCGCCACCCACGGCAGGCCCGCCACTCCCTCGGCCCAGGCCACCCCGGCCCCGGCCAGGGCGGCGCAGCCCATCCCGCCGAGCAGGCCGGACCAGGTCTTCTTCGGGCTGACCCGGGGCATCAGCAGCGGCCCGCCGAAGGTGCGGCCCGCGGCATAGGCGCCGATATCGGTCGCCCACACCGCCAGCAGCAGCCACCACACCGTCGCCGCGCCATGCACCGGCTCGCCGCGCAGCCACACCAGCGCCACCGTCGGCAGGCCGACATAAAGCGCCCCCAGCCCCGACCACAGCCGGCGGCCATGCACCGGACAGACCAGCAGGAACGACAGCAGGCTGGCGACGCCGACCATCACCAGCGCCGAATCCGGATCATGCACCGTCCACAGCGCGGCGACGGCACAGAACACGGCCGACAGCTTGCCGGCGGTGCCGAAGCCGCCGCAGGCGATGCGGTGCCATTCCCAGCACATCAGCGCCGAGGCGACGGCGGCGAGCAGGGCGAAGGGATAGCCGCCGGCCCAGGCCGCCAGCAGGGCGGGCGGGGCCAGGACCAGGGCCGACAGGGTACGGGTCTTCAGCAAGTCGCGCTCTACCTCGCCCCGCCGAAGCGCCGGTCGCGACGATGGAAGTCGCGCAGCGCGGTTTCCAGTTCGGCCCGGCCGAAATCCGGCCACAGGGTCTCGATGAACACCAGTTCGGCATAGGCGCCCTGCCACAGCAGGAAATTGCTGATGCGCTGCTCGCCGCTGGTGCGGATGATCAGATCGGGATCGGGGATCCCGGCGGTGAACAGATGGGCGCCGACCACGCTTTCATCGACCTGATCGGGAGCGAGGCCGCCGGCGGCGACGGCGCGGGCCACCGCCCGGGTCGCCTCGACGATCTCCTGCCGCCCGCCATAGGACAGCGCCAGCACTAGGGTCAGATCGACGTTGCCCTCGGTGCGGGCCTCGGCCTCCTCGATCATCCTGACGATGTCGGGGCCAAGGCGCGACCGCTCGCCGATCACCTTGAGGCGGATGCCGTTCTTGTGCAGCGCGTTGATCTCGTTGCGCAGATACAGCCGCAGCAGCCCCATCAGATCGGCGATCTCGCCGGCCGGACGTTTCCAGTTTTCCGACGAGAAGCCGTAGAGGGTCAGATAGGACACCCCCATCTCCCGCGCCGCTTCGACCGTGCGCCGCACGGATTCCGCCCCGCGCTTGTGGCCGGCGGTACGGGGCAGGCCACGGGAACGAGCCCAGCGGCCGTTGCCGTCCATGATGATGGCGACATGGACCGGCGGCGGCGGCGGATCGGCGGCAAGGGGAGAGGAGGCTTCCATGCCCGTCACACCTGAATGATTTCTTTTTCCTTGGCGGCAAGCAGATCATCGATCTTCTTGATCGTGTCGTCGGTGATCGCCTGGACTTCCTTTTCGTGCTTCTTGATCTCGTCCTCGGAGAGATGCCCCTCCTTTTCGAGCTTCTTGAGGCTGTCCATGCCGTCGCGGCGGACGTTGCGGACCGAGATGCGGGCCTGCTCGCTGTACTTGCCGGCGACCTTCTGGAGTTCCTTGCGGCGCTCCTCGTTGAGCGGCGGAATCGGCACGCGGATCAGCTGGCCGTCGGCCTGCGGGTTGAGGCCGAGGCCGGCATTGACGATCGCCTTCTCCACCGCCTTGACCAGCCCCTTGTCCCACACCTGCACGGTCAGCATGCGCGGCTCGGGCACGCCGACGGTGCCGCACTGGCTGAGCGGCATGGTCTGACCGTAGGCCTCGACCACCACCGGGTCGAGCAGGTTGACCGAGGCGCGGCCGGAGCGCAGGCCGGAAAAATCCTTCTTGAGCACATCGACGGCGCTGTCCATGCGCCGGACGATGTCCTTCTTGAGGTCGCTCCAGGTGGTCGGGACAGACACGTTCGAACCCCTTTCTACTCGTTCTCGATGGTGGTGTAGCGGCCCTGGCCGGTGATCACCTGGGCGAACGCGCCGGGACGGTGCAGATCGAACACGACGATCGGCATCCGGTTCTCGCGACACAGCGCGATCGCCGCGGTGTCCATCACCGCGAGGTTGCGGGCCAGCGCCTCGTCGAAGGTCAGGTGGTCGTAGCGGACCGCGCCCGGATCCTTCTTCGGATCGGCGGAATAGACCCCGTCGACCTGGGTGGCCTTGAGCAGGGCGTCGCAGCCCATCTCGACCCCGCGCAGGGCGGCGGCGGTATCGGTGGTGAAAAACGGATTGCCGGTGCCGCCGGCGAAGATCACCACCCGCCCCTTTTCCAGATGGCGGATGGCGCGGCGGCGGATGAAGCTCTCGCAGACGGTCGGCATGGTCACCGCCGACTGCACCCGGGTCGCCACGCCGCGCCGTTCCAGCGCGTTCTGCAACGACAGGGCGTTGATCACGGTGGCGAGCATGCCGACATTGTCGGCGGCGGCCCGCTCCATCCCGTTGGCGGCGCCCTTGACCCCCCGGAAGATATTCCCGCCGCCGATGACGATGCCGACCTCGACCCCGAGGGCCCGCACCGATTCGACTTCCCCGGCAACCCGGTCGAGGGTGGCGGGGTCAAGCCCGTACGCCTGCGGGCCCATCAGGCCCTCCCCGGAAATCTTGAGAAGAACGCGGCGGTAAAGTGCGTCGCTGGCCATGGACTCCCTTTGGGGACTTGGTGGCGCGAAAGGCCGAAAGGCGCGCCCCTCGGGACGGGTCGGGGCCGGGCGGCGGCGATCATACACCATTCCGTCCCGCTGTCGCCCCTGTTGTCGCGGGGCCGCGCCGGGTCACACCGGGCGCCCCACCCGGCTCCCGCCCGTTCGGACGGGAGGGGGTGGGACGCCCGGTGCGGCGGAGATCAGCGGCCGAGCTGGGCGGCGACTTCGGCGGCGAAGTCGCTCTGTTCCTTCTCGATGCCCTCGCCGAGCGCGAAGCGGGCGAAACCGGCCAGCTTGATCGGCGCGCCGAATTCCTTGCCCTTGGCTTCGATCAGCTTGGAGATCTTGCTCTCCTGGTCGATCACGAACACCTGCTCGGACAGACAGACTTCTTCGTAGTACTTGCGGATGCGGCCTTCGACCATCTTCTCGATGACGTTGGCCGGCTTGCCCGAGGCCTGGGCCTGCTCGGTCAGCACCGCGCGCTCACGGTCGAGCGCCGAGGTATCGACCACGCTCGGATCGAGGAACAGCGGGTTGGCGGCGGCGACATGCATCGCGATCTGCCGGCCGAGCTCGGCCAGCTTGCCGGCGTCGGCGGCGGATTCGAGCGCGACCAGGCAGCCGATCTTGCCGAGGCCGGGGGCGACCTGGGTGTGGACGTAGGAGGCGACCACGCCCTGGGCGACCTCGAGCCGCACCGCGCGGCGCAGGTTCATGTTCTCGCCGATGGTGGCGATCAGGCCGGTCAGCTGGTCGCCGACAGTCTTGTCCGCGCCCGGGAAGGCGGCGGCCTTGATCGCCTCGACGTCATCGCCGACCGCGAGGGCCACCTGGGCCACGCCGGCGACGAAGCCCTGGAACTGGTCGTTGCGGGCGACGAAATCGGTCTCGGCGTTGACTTCGACCACCACGCCACGGGTGCCTTCGGCGGCGAGGCCGACCAGACCCTCGGCGGCGACGCGGCCGGCCTTCTTGGCGGCGGCGGCGAGGCCCTTCTTGCGCAGCCAGTCGATGGCGGCCTCAAGCTCGCCGGCGGTCTCGTTGAGCGCCTTCTTGCAATCCATCATGCCGGCGCCAGTCTTCTCGCGCAGCTCCTTGACGAGCGAAGCGGTAATCTCGGCCATGGGTGTGTTCTCCAGGGGGAAGTTCTGCGGGTTGGGCAAGGGGTCAAACGAATGGCGGCGACCAAAGCCGCCGCCATTCCAACACGGGAGCGCGCACGATCAGGCCGGCTGCGCGGCTTCCTCGGTCTCGGCGCCCTCGATCTCCGGGATCGCCTCGACCGGAGCCTGGGCATTGGCGCCGAGGTCGCCGCCGCTGCGGCTGATCTCGGCCTGAATGCCGTCGAGCACCGAGCCCGACATCAGGTCGCAGTAGGTCTGGATCGCGCGGATCGCGTCGTCGTTGCCGGGGATCGGGAAGCTGATGCCTTGCGGATCGCTGTTCGAGTCGATCACCGCCACCACCGGGATGCCGAGCTTGTTGGCTTCCTGGACCGCCAGCGCTTCCTTGTTGGTGTCGATGATGAACAGGATGTCCGGCAGCCCGCCCATTTCCTTGATGCCGCCCAGCGCCCGCTCGAGCTTGTCGCGCTCGCGGGTCAGGTTGAGCTGCTCCTTCTTGGTCAGGCCCGACAGGGCGCCCGACGACAGCTGCTCGTCCAGCTCGCGCAGACGGCGGATCGACTGGGAGATGGTCTTCCAGTTGGTCAGCATGCCGCCCAGCCAGCGGTGGTTGACGAAGTACTGGCCGCAACGACGGGCGCTGTCGGCGACGATGTCCGACGCCTGACGCTTGGTGCCGACGAACAGCACGCGGCCACCGGCGGCGGTGACGTCACGCACCGCCTGCATCGCGCGGTGCAGCATCGGCACCGACTGCTGGAGGTCGATGATGTGGATCCCGTTGCGCACCCCGAACAGGTACGACGCCATCTTCGGGTTCCAGCGGCGGGTGTTGTGGCCGAAATGAACGCCGGCTTCGACCAGCTGGCGCAGGGTAAAGGTGGGCAGAGCCATCGGGAAGATCCTTATGCTTCTCCGGTTGAACCTCCGCGGGCGTGGCCGGGGCAGACCCCGGCACCGGAGCGAACGGGCGACAGAACAAGGTCGCCGCCGCGGACCCGCGTGCGGATTGATCCGGGCTAGATACCCCCTCGCGGCCCGATTTGCAAGCGCCGCAAGGCCCCGCAAGAAACGTGGGCTCCGCCCACACCCGGCCCCGGGCCGCAAGGCCCTTGGAACCCATTCCTTTTTCTCGGCGCATCGGCTCCGCCCTGCCCCGCCCCAATCAAGGGGATCCAAGGGCCCTGTGGCCCGGGGCCGGGTTCGGGCGGAGCCCGCTTCACCTCCGTCAGTGGCTCATATGATGAGACATCGGCGCCGCGCCCAGCGTCGGGTCGAGCATCCCGAAGATCATCGCCACATGCGCCACCACCAGGAAGCCGCCGACCGCAGCGACATGCCAGCCCAGCCGACGCCGGGGCGACAGGCTACGGCCGAGCAGGCCGAGATCGAGCAGCGCCACCAGCCCGAGCGGCACCGCCCCGGCCAGATAGCAGCCGACCGCCACCACGTCGATCCAGCCGCGCCACGCGCCGCTCGCGGTCAGCGGCACCACCACGGTCGGCACGAGGTAGAGCAGGATCGCGGCGAACACCAGCCCGGCCAGGATCGCGGCGGCACGGTTGATCCGCCGCAGCGGGCCGTCGCCTTGGCCGGTGAACAGCAGCGCCAGTTCGGTGATCGCCAGCGTCTCGGCCAGGACCACCGGAATCGCCATGAAAATCAGCAGGTTCCACGGCTGATTGGTGGCAAGAAGCTCCATGTAATGGGTCATCGACATGATAAAGGCTCTCCGTCGCGGCCGCCTCGGGGCGGCCGCCGTCAAACAGGATTTCGATCGCAATGATAAGGATGTGACGGAGTCAGGAGAGCCGGGGCGGCGGCGCGGCCGGCGGCCAGACGCGCGAGCGGGGCGCGTGCAGGGCGACGGCCGACGGCGCGGCGGGCCGCAGGGTGGCCGGTGCCGTCAGCGGGACGATCAGCCCGGCCAGACCGGCCAGGACGCAATCGATCGCGCACAGCGGCGCCCCCGTCGCCGGGGCGGGCGCGGAGGAATGATGGGAACCGCCGCAGGCGACGAGTGCCGGCGCGCGCACCACCGTCCCGCCGCCGCCGGCCAGCGCCAGCACCGGCGCCAACAGCAGCAACAGGCCGAGCAGCACGAACATCGCCCGCCGTATCGTCCGCATTCGGGTTCCAAACCGCGATGACGCGGCCGGGATCGGCCGCCGGCGCACTTTACCCCACCCCTGCCCCGCCCCGCAGCTGTTTTCGAAACGGCCGGGCGGGAGTATAAGCCGGCGCGGAACGATCATCGCAGCAAGGAGAAGCCAGGGTGAGTGTCGCCAGCATGACCGGCTACGCGCGGAGCGAAGGACGCGACCAGACCGCGTCCTGGGTGTGGGAGGCCAAGAGCGTCAACGGCCGCGGCCTCGACCTGCGGCTGCGGCTGCCGGCCGGCTGCGACGCGCTGGAGCCGGCGGCGCGCGAGGCCGCCGCCCGCCGCCTCGGGCGCGGCAGCATCCAGCTTGGCCTGACCCTGACCCGCCAGACCGAGGCGGGCGAGATGCGGATCAACACCGCGTTGCTGACCCGGCTGGCCGACCTGTGCCGCGACTGGCAGGCGGCGCGGCCGGAGCTGGCCCCGGCCCGGCTCGACGGGCTGCTGGCGATCCGGGGCGTGGTCGAACCCGCCGCCGAGACCGAACCCGCCGACGACGAGGCCGGGCGCGAGCAGCGCCTCGCCGCGATGCGCGCCGGGCTCGACGCGGTGCTCGACCGCCTCGCCGCGATGCGGCGCGAGGAAGGCGCCCGCATCGCCGCCCTGCTCACCGGCCAGCTCGACCTGATCAGCGCGCTGACCCGCCGCGCCGAGGCCTGCGCCGCGCTGCGCCCCGAGGCGATCCGCGCCCGTTTCACCCAGCAGGTGGCGGCGCTGACCGAGGCGGCCCCCAGCCTCGATCCCGACCGCGTCGCCCAGGAAGTCGCCCTGCTGCTGGTCAAGGTCGATGTGCGCGAGGAACTCGACCGCCTCGCCGCCCATGTCGCCGCCGCGCGCGACCTGCTGACCCAGGGCGGGGTGATCGGGCGCAAGCTCGACTTCCTCGCCCAGGAATTCAATCGCGAGGCCAACACCCTCTGCTCCAAGTCGGCCGACGTCGAACTGACCCGGATCGGGCTCGACCTCAAGGCGGTGATCGACCAGTTCAAGGAGCAGGTGCAGAACATCGAGTGACCCGGGCCGCCTCCGCCGTGCGAGGGCGCTTGCCCCGGCGGCGGAGTCCGGCCAATATGCCCCCCTCATCCTCATGGATTGCGAAGGTTGTAGCCCCCATGATCGTCAAAGCCCTAGCCGCCCTCGCCGTGACTTCCGGCCTGGTCCTGTCGGCGTCGCCGGCCACCGCCCAGGACAGCGGCGCCCTGACTCCCAAGCAGGCCGAGGCGGTCAAGAAGGTGGTGCGCGATTACCTGATGGAGCATCCCGAGGTGCTGGCCGAAACCCTGGAGGCGCTGCGCGAGAAGATGCGCGCCCAGGCCGAGGCCGACGCCCACAAGATGCTCGAAGCCCGCAAGGACGAGATCTTCCACAACGCCGACGATCCGGTTGCCGGCAATCCGAAGGGCGACGTCACCATCGTCGAGTTCTTCGATTACAATTGCGGCTTCTGCAAGCAGACCTACGAGTCGCTGTGGGACGCGGTCAAGGCCGACGGCAAGGTCCGGCTGGTGCTGAAGGAACTGCCGATCCTCGGCCCGGATTCGGTGTTCGCCTCCCGCGTCGCCCTCGCCGCCCGCGCCGCCAACCCGGCCAAGTACGACGACCTCCACCGCGCTTTGATGAAGTATCGCGGCAAGCTCGACGAGAAGACGGTGCTGAAGCTGGCCGCCGACCAGGGCTACAACGCCGATCAGCTCAAGAAGGCCGCCACCGGCCCCGAGATCGACCGCGAACTGACCAAGATCTCCGACCTCGCCCATACCCTGGCGATCGGCGGCACGCCGACCTTCATCATCGGCGACCGCATCCTGTCGACCGCGCTCGACCAGACCACCGTGCGTCAGTTGATCGACAACGCCCGCAAGGGCACCCCGGCCAACGCCAAGAACTGACCGCCAATCACTGACGAAAACGGCGCGGCCCTCACGGTCCGCGCCGTTTTTTTGTGGAAATCCGGGGAAGAGATAACCGCGCCCCTTGTTGGGCACTCGCCCAAGACCATTTGGGGCGCCCCCCTTTAAGGCTCAATTCGCGTTAAGGGGGAAGACTCTTCGCGGGCTCTGCCCGCCCCCGCCAAGGGCCGCAAGGCCCTTGGAACCCTTTCCTTGCCCTTCGCGCGGCCAACACCCGCGCCCAAGCGGGAAGGCCGATCCGCCCCCGATCCCCAATGGGTTCCAAGGGCCTTGCGGCCCTTGGCGGGTGTGGGCGGAGCCCACATCACTCCAAAACCCGATATCCGCCGGACCGACTTAACGCGAATTGAGCTTTTCAAAAACAGGGGAGGTCTGGAGGCGGAAGCCTCCAGGCGGGTCGCGGGCGGCAGCCCGCGTAAGGGCGCGGACGGCACAACCGCCCGCAGCCCGTTACGGTCCTACTTTTCCAGCGCGGCGGCGATCGCCTCGACCGCCGCTTCGGCCTTGGCGGCATCGGGGCCGCCGGCCTGGGCCATGTCGGGACGGCCACCGCCGCCCTTGCCGCCCAGCGCCTCCGACCCCACCCGCACCAGATCGACCGCGCTGAACTTCGCGGTCAGGTCGGCGGTCACCGCCACCACCAGCGAGGCCTTGCCGTCGGCGGTGGCGGCCAGCGCCACCACGCCCGAGCCGATCTGCTTCTTGATCTCGTCGGCCATTCCCTTCAGGTCCTTGGCCGGCACCCCGTCCAGCACCCGGCCGGCATAGGTGATCCCGGCAATCGTCCGGGTCGCCGCGCCCTGGCCGCCGCCGGTGGCGAGCTGCTTGCGCGCCTCGGCCAGCTCGCGTTCCAGCTTGCGGCGGTCGTCCAGCACCTGGGCGATGCGGGCCGGCAGATCGGCCGGGGCGATCCGCAGCGTCTCGGCGGCGCGGTGGAGCAGATCCTCCTCGGCCTGGGCCCAGGCCAGGAACGCCGCCCCGGTCACCGCCTCGACCCGGCGGATGCCGGCCGCGACCGCGCTTTCGCCGACGATCTTGAAGCCGCCGATGTCGCCGGTGCGGCGGACATGGGTGCCGCCGCACAGCTCGACCGAGAAGGTCGCAGCCTCGCCGCCGCCCATCGTCACCACCCGGACCTCGTCGCCGTACTTCTCGCCGAACAGGGCCATCGCCCCGGCCTTGATCGCCTCTTCCTGGCCCATCACCTTGGTGGCGACCCCGGCATTGGCGCGGATCTGGCGGTTGACCTGGGCCTCGACCGCGCGCAGTTCGGCCAGATCGAGCGCCTGATTGTGGGCGAAGTCGAACCGCAGCCGGTCGGGGCCGACCTGGCTGCCCTTCTGGGTGACGTGCTCGCCCAGGGTCTGGCGCAGCGCGGCGTGCAGCAGGTGGGTGGCGGAATGGTGGGCGCGGGTGGCGTCGCGCCGCTCGGCATCGACCACCAGCCGGGCGTCGCTGCCGACCGCGAGCCGGCCGCTTTCGACCACGCCGCGATGGATGATCAGGTCGCCCAGCTTCTTCTGGGTGTCGGTGACCCGCAAACGGCCGGTGGCGGTCTCGATCAGGCCGGTATCGCCGACCTGACCGCCGGACTCGCCGTAGAACGGGGTCTGGTTGACGATCACCGCCACTTCCAGCCCCTCGGTCACCTCGGCCGGCTCGGCATTGGCGGCATCGACGAAGGCCAGGATCCGGCCCTCGGCCTCGGTGGTGTCATAGCCGAGGAACTCGCTGGCCCCCAGCCGCTCCTTGAGGTCGAACCACGCCCCCTCGGTCGCCGCCTCGCCCGAGCCGGCCCACGCCGCCTTGGCGCGCTGGCGCTGCGCCTTCATCTCGGCGTCGAACCCGTCGGTATCGACCGCGATCCCCCGGCCCTTCAGCGCGTCCTGGGTCAAATCGAGCGGGAAGCCGTAGGTGTCGTACAGCTTGAACGCCACCGCGCCCGGCAGCTTCTGACCGCCGCCCAGCGCCGAGATCTCGTCCTCCAGCAGCTTCAGCCCCTTGTCGAGGGTGGCGCGGAAGCGGGTCTCCTCGGTCTTCAGCGTGTCGGCGATCGCCGCGCTGGCCCGCTCCAGTTCGGGATAGGCCGGCCCCATCTGCCGCACCAGCGCCGGCACCAGCCGCCACAGCAGCGGATCGCGGCAGCCCATCATCTGGGCATGGCGCATCGCCCGCCGCATGATCCGCCGCAGCACATAGCCGCGCCCCTCGTTCGACGGCAGCACCCCGTCGGCGATCAGGAACGCCGACGAGCGCAGATGGTCGGCCACCACCCGGTGCGACACCCGGAACGGGCCGTCGGGATCGGTGTTCGAGGCGTCGGCCGAGGCCTCGATCAGCGAGCGCAGCAGATCAACGTCGTAATTGTCGTGCTTGCCCTGCAACAAGGCGGCGAGGCGCTCCAGCCCCATCCCGGTGTCGATGCTGGGCTTGGGCAGCGCGAGGCGGGTCTCCTTGTCGACCTGCTCGTACTGCATGAAGACGAGGTTCCAGATCTCGATGAAGCGGTCGCCGTCCTGGTCGGCGCTGCCGGGCGGACCACCGGCGATCTTCTCGCCATGGTCATAGAAGATCTCGGAACAGGGACCGCACGGGCCGGTGTCGCCCATCGCCCAGAAATTGTCGGAGGTCGGAATGCGGATGATCCGCGAATCCGGCAGGCCGGCGATCTTCTTCCAGTGGCCGAACGCCTCGTCATCGTCGTGATAGACCGTCACCAGCAGCCGCTCGGCCGGAATGCCGAACTCGCGGGTGATCAGGGTCCAGGCCAGCTCGATCGCCCGTTCCTTGAAATAGTCGCCGAACGAAAAATTGCCCAGCATCTCGAAGAAGGTGTGATGCCGCGCGGTGTAGCCGACGTTATCAAGGTCGTTGTGCTTGCCGCCGGCGCGGACGCACTTCTGCGCGGTGGTGGCGCGGACGTAATCGCGCTTCTCCACCCCGGTGAAGACGTTCTTGAACTGCACCATCCCGGCGTTGGTGAACATCAGGGTCGGGTCGTTGCGCGGCACCAACGGGCTGGACGGCACCACTTCATGGCCGTTTTTCTCGAAGAAGCCGAGGAACGTGGAGCGGATGTCGTTGGCGGTCTGCATGGCGATCCTGAAACAACGGAAAATGGGGCGGCGGAGTAACCCGGCCGCAAGGCGGGTCTATTTACCGCGCGTCGCCTTGACCTGTCCAGGTTTTGCACCGCCGTTATCGTCGTGCTAGACTCGCGTCATGCGTGCCCTGCCCCTCCTGCTTCTCGCCCTGCTCCCGGCCGTCGCCAACGCCCAGACCGCCGCCCCCACCCCGCCCCCGCCGCTGCCGCGCTGCGCCGAGGACGCCGACGGCACCGCCTGCGCCTGGGGGCGCGCCGAGGCGTTCGATGCCGGCTCGCTTCAACTCCATGGACTCTCGGTCAGCCTGATCGGCATCACCGTGCCCGGCCGCAAGGATCTGTGCGCCAGCCGCGCCAGCCGCGAGGAATTCGACTGCGCCCGCCTCGCCAAGCGCAAGATGGCCGATCTGGTCAGGAACGGCGTCGCCTGCGAACTGCTCGATGTCGGCGGCGGCGAATTGTGGGGGCGCTGCCGCACCGTCGAAGGCGATCTTGGGCGACTCCTGGTTCAGGCCGGCGTCGCCCGCGCCGCCAAGGATGGACCTTATGAAGATAGCCAGCTTCAGGCGATCAATGCCAAGCGCGGGTTATGGGCCGGTGATGTCGTCCTGCCGCGCGATTGGGATAACGCCCGGCACAAGGCGCTCGATAAGGATTAGAAAATAAAAGAAAACGTGGGCTCCGCCCACACCCGCCAGGAGCCAGCGGCTCCTGGACCTGCTTCGATGGTCGTTCGTGGCCAGCAATCTTCAGCTTGGGCGCGGGCAACACGGGAAAGTCAGAAATTTTCAGGAGGCTCCTCCCGGTAAGCTTGGTGCAGGATATCCAGGAACCGGGACGACATAGGCAGATCCTGGGCACCGATCCGGCTGACTGAAACACCCGGAGTCCAGGAATTCATCACCGCGGCGCCCGCCATCCCCTTCAGCCCCTCGAGCGTGATCGGTTGCTGCCGTTGTGGAACGCCGAGCCGTTGCAGTTGGCGCCGGACAATCGCCATCGTGATCCCCGGAAGCATGGTTGCTTCAGGCCAGATCACCGCCTCGCCGTCCCAGAAAGCCAGATTCCAGATCGTGGCCTCGCTGAGCCGTCCCTCGGAATCGATGAAGGCGGAATCATCGAACCCCGCATGCACCGCTTGACGCAGATAAAGGGTCTTGGCCGACTCGCCGACATGCTTGATCGTCGGCAGAAGCCGTTGATGCGCCACGGCCATCAGCCGCAACGGGCCGGCCGGGCCGGTCGCGGCCGGGCCGGTTCGCACCAGAACCGCCGGATCGTTGGCCAAGCCCGTGGGCGTGAATTCTCCCGTGCGCGAAAACATCGTTGCCGTCAGCGACAGATCGGCGGGACCATCCGCCAGCGCCGAACGGAGATAGGCGCAAACCTGATCATCCGGCAGGGCGCTGCCAAAAAAGACCCGTGATGCCGACCTCAATCGGGCCAGATGAAGATCCAGGCCGCGCACGCATCCGGCCCGCACCTGCATGGCGGTGAAATGGGCGAAGCCGGCAAAGGCCAGCGGGGCCAGATCGATGGCGGTGGCCGGACGCCCGTCGAGATGGGTTTGAAACTGAACATTTTCCGACATCGGCTTGCTCCCGGGCGGTTTACCAGATCAAGCCCGTGCTATAGCCTGTGACAGCACTGTCAGGGTCAAGCCCCGTCATGAAGATCGGTGAACTGTCCCGGCGAACGGGCGTCAGTATTCGCATGCTGCGCTATTATGAGGCCGAGGGACTGCTGGCTCCCCGGCGAACCGAGCGCGGCTATCGGGCCTACCAGCACTCCGACGAAGAAACCGTCATTCGCATCAAGGCATTGGGACTCGCCGGCCTGACCTTGCCGGTAATCCGCCAGTTTCTTCCCTGCGCCCTGGTGGGGCGGCCCGACTTTGAACCCTGTGACGAATTGAAATCTCTTCTGCGTCGTCAGATCCTTGTGGTTGACCACCGGATCGAAACGCTGAACCAAAGCCGCGCCCTGCTGGCCGACCTGCTGGCGCAGCTGGACGCCTCCACCCCGTAGCCCGAAAAGAGCGGGGGTCGTCGGCACGGGGGGCATCCCGGCGCAAGACGCTCGATTAAGGGTGGCCTCCGCCGACACCCGCCAGGAGGCGACGGCTCCTGGACCTGCTTCGATGGTCGTTCGGGGGCGGCACCTCTCAGGTTGGGCGCAGGCTGCGGTTCAAGATAGACTCGACACCGCTTTATTAAGGTCGCGCCCGATGTCCCTGAAGATTTTCGCCTTTTCCTGCGGCACGATGACCGCCGAATTCGCCCGCGTGATGGACGGTGGCGCAGGCGACGTCACGATGCCGATCCCGGCCTTTCTGATCGAACACCCGAAAGGGCGAGCTTTGTTCGATACCGGGCCGCACCCTGACTGCCAGCGCGACCCCACCGCCAGAATCGGCAAGGAGATGGCCAGCGCCTACCGCCTCTCGTTTCAGCCAGGGGAAGAGATCAGCGCCCACCTGGAAGCGATCGACCGGGATCCCGGGAAAATCGACCTGCTGATCAACTCGCATTTTCATTTCGATCATGTCGGCGGCAACGCGCTGATCCCCAACGCGACCCTGTTGGTGCAACGGCGCGAATGGGAGGCCAGCCGAGACCCGGACAAGGCCGCCTTGCACGGTTACGATCCACGGGATTTCGACGTCGGCCACAAGGTCCGCCTGATCGACGGCGAGTATGACGTCTTCGGCGACGGTTCGGTCACCTGCCTGCCGACACCCGGCCATAGTCCGGGGCATCAGTCCTTGCGGCTGAAACTCGCGAACGGCACCGTTGTCCTCGCCGCCGACGCCAGCTTTTTCCGCCGAACCCTACGGGAACGAAGGCTGCCGCGATATATCGACGATCGTGACAGCCTGCTGGCTTCCCTTGACCGCCTGCAAGCCCTTGAGCAGGGCGGCGCGCGGATTCTGTTTGGTCACGATCCCGATTGCTGGAATATCCCACCGCAAAAAGACGACAACATAGAATATTGATTTTGAAATAAAAATGGGGTCAGGGGCCTCGCCCCGGGCGGGTGCGGGCGGCAGCCCGCCAACGGCGCCCCCCCTACATCTCGTCGCCGGTACGGAAATAATGGTCCGCGAGACGACCCTGGACGTAGCGGATCCGCAGGCCACGGGCGACCAGGAAGGCGCGGGGGTCGTCGCAGCGGCACAGCACCACCTGGGTGCCCTCGCCCAGGCCGTGGATCCCCTCCACCAGAATCCTCAGGTCCGCTTCCGGCAGCGAAACCAGATCGCAGTTCCACGACAGCTTGACGAAATCGGGCCGCAGCCGCTTGAACGACAACACTTCGAAATCATGCCAGTCGACCCCGTCGATGGCGATCTTGAAGCCCCTGGCATCGGCCAGTTTCCGCAGATCACGCATCGCCCCCATGTTCTGCACCATGTCGGTCTTGTGGATCTCCGCCACGATCCGTCCGGCCATCCGGGTCGGCAACTGATCGTAAAAGTTTCGGAACTCCCGCCCCAGCACGGTGTTGAGGGACAGGTTCAGACTGAACCCCTTGTGACGATATTCCGTGATCTCCGAGCCGATTCCCCGCAGCGTGGCCACGTCGAAATCATCCCGCAAGGCATGGAACAGCCAGGGATTGCCCTGAAGATTGACGTCTGGCATGAAGCGGAGCTGGATCTGCTTGGTCGAAACTGAAAATTCCAGAAATTCAATCGAGGGAACCTTCTCCCCGACGAAATAGACCGGCTGATTGAAGATGCAACTGCGCATGTCCTTGGTGCGCAGCACCTCCGACAGCATCGGCAGATGCTCCGGCATCATGTTTTTTACCGGCTGATTGTCCTGCCCGCTCGCCTGCGCGGCGGCGATGATCGCGCGGATGGCAACCATCACCTTGTCATATTCCGTCCCGGCGTCGCAGATCTTGAAAAAGGCATACTCGCCATAGGGGTTGCGGGTGTTGAACCTCCCGTCCCCCAGAAACATCTTTTCCAACTGCGCGCAGACCTCCAGCACGTCGGAGATCGTGACATGGGAATAGGCAACAAAGATATCGCCGTTATTGGCGCGGAATAACCTGTAATACGGAGAATGCGCAAAACTTCTTTGCAACAATGCCGTGGCTTTTTCAACGACATTGACTTTCGGATCGGCACCTTTCTCGATCTGCGAGGCGCACAGATGAATGATGCGCTTCCCCAACGGGTCTTTCTTGATCTTCTGCATCTCGTGCAGCAGCGCCCGTTCCGATTCAGTCACTAACATATCCACCCCACACGCAACGGATCAGCCAAGCGGCCTCGCGTCTCATCGCCGGAGCCCGACAGCGTGGAAAGGATCTGTCGATCCCCCACTTGCGGACGCTCCTCCCCTGAACACAAAAAGCCCCAGACCCGGCCCGAAACAAAAGTCATAAGCATTCATCGCGCAATTTATGACCAACCAACGTCAATGATCGGCTTATGATTTGATAGGCCAAATGGTTTATAGTCACTTATGTGACTATCATAGATTCCATGTCGTCACATTGGAATCAAGAACTCCATCCACTGATGAATTAATTGTCACATTACTCGAAACGCCGCCACCGGCCCGGGGCCCTGCGGCAGATGAACAATCAATCACCACCCGCACCGGCCAAGGAATGCTTGCAACCTTGGGTCTATATTTTGAAAAATGGGCAGAAGACCCGAGCGTAAAGGAAAAGATGCCTGTCGGGAGCAACAGGCCCGATCCCCGCGTCAGGGCAGGTCGATGCTTGCCCTGGAGCAACCGCAGGGCGAAGTCGCGCGTGTTTTTCAGTTGGTGTTCCTGCGACAGGAAACCGTGTCTGACGGCCTCCTCCGGCGAAAACGAACGGCCGGAGTGGGATCAGCTTCCCGGCGTCGCCGGACCGCCATTGAGGACGAGGAATTTCGCCGTCGCGTCGATCCAGCCCCGGCTTCTGCCGTACCAATGCTCCGGGGCATCGTAGCGGTAGGTCCAACTGTTGGGCCGGCCGGAGGTATCGCACCACCGCCCCGGGCGACGGGACAGCGGGTCGCGGCGGCTGTTGATCGCCAGCACCGGCACCGCCGGATCGGCCTGAATCCGGGCCGGGCTGTCGAGGCCGCCGATGCAGTCCCAGCCGGTGACGATCAGTCCGGCCCATTGCCCCGGCCGGGCCGGATAGCGGGCCACCGCCGCGCCGCCCTCGCTGTGGCCGGCCAGGAACAGCCGGCGCCGGTCGGCCCAGGCCGCCTGCTTCAACCGGCTCCAGGCGTAATCGATCTCGGCGAGACGGAATTCGTATTTGCGCGGGAACAGGCCGAATTCGGGCGTGGCGCCGTCAAAGCGGCAATTGGCCTCGCGCCCCGGCTGGGCGAGGCTGTCGGGCAGGATGGTGACGTAACCCATCCGGGCATAGCGCGCCCCGTCCCAGCGGGCGGTGGCGTGCAGGCCGGCGCAGCCATGCAGATAGACCAGCACCGGCTGCCCCCTGAGCCCGGCCAACTCCTCCTGCACCGCCGGATCCTCCATCCGGCCGCGCAGCCCCGAGGGCAGGAACACCCGCGCCTTGGCCCAGGCGATTTCGGGACGCGGCTCGGGCTCGGCGGGACCGCTTTCGACACAGCCGGCCAGGGCAACCAGACACAGCACGGAGAAGGGGCGCAGCGGCCTGATCCGCCCAGAATCGCCAGGCGAGCTGCGGAACCGCCTCACTTCTTCTCCTTCTTGTCCATGAATTTATGGAAATCCTCCCAGGAGGCGAACCCCTTGGCGCTTTTATCCATCTCGTTTTCCAGTTCGACCTCGGCCAAGGTCCTGGCGCCGCCACCGAAGAACACCACCCATTCGATCAGTTTCGCCTCCATCTCGGCGAAACTGTTGGCGCCCTCGCACTGGTTCTGGAGATGACCCAGCGCAGCATAGGCCGCCAACAGGCCGTTGACCTCGATTTGCTTGGCGAAATGGGGGCGGGTGTCCTTCAGATGACCGATGGACAAGCCATTGACGTAATTCGGATATTCATGGACATGGATCGGATGGGCCGAGGAGGGAATGAACTCGCTGGGGTCATTCTTGAACTTCTTGGCCTTTTTCGACATCAGCACCACGCCGGCCACCGGCCCAGAACGGATCGGCGCCACCGGCGGGGGCGCGTGGCGCACCGGCGCGGGCGACATGGCCACCGGAGGCCGAATTCCCGGCATCGCCTTCCGTTGCGCCACCGGCGGGGCCGCAGGGCGCACGGGGCCGGCGGCGGGATGGGAGGGGGCGGGAGGCCCGACCGGCCGGTTGCGGTCATTCGCTGCCATGACGCCGGTTCCTCCTCTTGACGACGGTTCCGCCTCAAGCATAGTCGAATCGCGCCTTATTACGAAGATCGATCCCCTCCCCCCTCCCGTCACGCTTGCCGTCCCGCCGGCCGTCTCCCGAGCGGCATGCGCCCAAGCCGACCGGCGGCGGCCGCGCCCGACAAAGTCGGGGAGGTCCTGGACCCTCAGGTTCCTGGTCTTCCCTAATCCGCCGCGCGGGCTTATAAGCAGCCCCCGGACCTTATGTTCAGGAATCCCCCCGATGCATGACCTGAAGACGATTCGCGACAACCCGGCGGCCTTCGATGCCGGCCTCGCCCGCCGGGGCATCGCGCCCCAGGCCGAGGCGCTGCTGGCGCTCGACGCCCGGCGCCGCGCCGCCCAGACCGCGTTTCAGGAAATGCAGGCCCGCCGCAACGATGCCTCGAAGCAGATCGGCGCCCTGAAGCGCAGCGGCGGCGACGCCACCGCCCTGCTCGACGAGGTGGCGGTGCTGAAGGAGAAGATCCCGGCACTGGAGGAGGAAGACCGCGCGCTGGGCGCCGAGATCGAGGCGCTGCTGGTGTCGCTGCCGAATCTGCCGGCCGACGACGTGCCGGACGGCCCGGACGAGAGCGCCAACGTCGAGATCCGCCGCTGGGGCACCCCGCGCGCCTTCGACTTCACCCCGCTTGATCACGACGCGCTGGGCGAGAAGCTGGGCGGGATGGATTTCGATGCCGGCGCCCGGCTGTCGGGCGCCCGCTTCGTGGTGCTGAAGGGGGCTTTGGCCCGGCTGCAACGGGCGATCGGCCAGTTCATGATCGACCTTCAGACCAATGAACACGGCTACACCGAGATCGACCCGCCGCTGCTGGTCAAGGACGGCGCCGCCTTCGGCACCGGCCAGCTGCCGAAATTCACCGAGGATCTGTTCCGCGCCAACACCGGCCACTGGCTGATCCCCACCGCCGAGGTGCCGCTGACCAATCTGGTGGCCGACAGCATCCTCGAAGAAGCCGCGCTGCCGCTGCGGATGACCGCGCTGACCCCCTGCTTCCGCTCCGAGGCCGGCTCGGCCGGCAAGGACACGCGGGGGATGATCCGCCAGCACCAGTTCCACAAGGTCGAGATGGTCTCGATCGCCCATCCCGACCATTCCGAGGAAGAGCATCAGCGGATGACCCGTTGCGCCGAGACGGTGTTGCAGCGTCTCGAACTGCCCTACCGGGTGATGGCGCTGTGTGCCGGCGACATGGGCTTCTCGGCGCGCAAGACCTATGACCTTGAAGTCTGGCTGCCGGGCCAGCAGCGTTATCGCGAGATTTCCTCCTGCTCGAACTGCGGCGACTTCCAGGCGCGGCGGATGAAGGCGCGCTTCCGCCCCGAGGGCGAGAAGGGCACCCGGGCAGTGCACACCCTCAACGGCTCGGGCCTCGCCGTCGGCCGCACCCTGATCGCGGTGATGGAGAACCACCAGACCGCCGACGGCGGCATCCAGATCCCCGAGGCGCTCAGGCCCTATCTCGGCGGGCTGGAGCGGATCGGCTGATGTTCGCTCCGGTCGCCGACCCGTCCCGCCTGCGCATCCTGCTCAGCAACGATGACGGCATCGACGCCCCCGGGCTGGCGGTGCTGGAGCGGATCGCCCTGACCCTGTCGGACGATGTCTGGGTGGTGGCGCCCGAGCATGAGCAGAGCGCAGCCAGCCATTCGCTGACCATCCGCC
Source organism: Phaeospirillum tilakii (assembly GCF_042683125.1). Classification (NCBI taxonomy): domain Bacteria; kingdom Pseudomonadati; phylum Pseudomonadota; class Alphaproteobacteria; order Rhodospirillales; family Rhodospirillaceae; genus Phaeospirillum; species Phaeospirillum tilakii. Next base: position 154,120 of record NZ_JBHUIY010000001.1, on the reverse strand, counting down.
GCCCGCTCCGGATCCGCGAGGCGCGGCCGCGTCATTACGCGGTGGACGGCACCCCCACCGACGCGGTGCTGCTCGGGGTCAACCAGATCCTGGCCAACGACCGCAAGCCCGATCTGGTGCTGTCGGGGATCAACCGCGGCGCCAACCTGGGCGAGGACGTCACCTATTCCGGCACGGTGGCGGCGGCGATGGAGGCCACCATCCTCGGCATTCCGGCGATCGCGCTGTCGCAGTTCGTCACCCCGCCGGCGGCGCCGCAATGGGACACCGCCGAACGCTGGGCGCCCGAGGTGATCCGCAAGCTGCTGGCCACCGGCTGGCGGCGCAACGTGCTGATCAACGTCAATTTCCCCGACGTCGCCGCCGAAGCGGTCGGCGGAATCGAGGTCTGCCGCCAGGGCAAGCGCAAGATCGGCGATCAGGTGCTGGAGCGCCACGACCCGCGCGGCGAGCCCTATTACTGGATCGGTGCCCAGCGTGCCGAGGAGCGCGGCGTGCCCGGCACCGACCTGGAGGCGGTCTATCGCGGCGCGGTGGCGGTGACGCCGCTGTGCTTCGACCTGACCGAATGGGGCAGCCTGGAGGCGCTGGCCGCCGCCCTGCCATGAAGCCGGTCGAGCGGCGGATCCATCGCCTGCTCACCGAACTGCGGCGCCAGGGCGTCACCGATCCCCGGGTGCTGGCGGCGCTGGCCGAGGTGCCGCGCGATGATTTCGTCCCGGCGCCGTTCCGCGATCAGGCTTACGAGAACCTCGCCCTGCCGATCGGCTGCGGCCAGACCATCAGCCAGCCGCTGGTGGTCGGTCTGATGACCCAGGCGCTGGAAATCGGCCCCCGGATGAAGGTGCTGGAGATCGGCACCGGCTCGGGCTACCAGACCGCCCTGCTGTCGCTGCTGGCCCGCCGGGTCGAGTCGATCGAGCGCCACCGCCCGCTGCTGGCCGAGGCCGAGGCGCGGCTGCGCCGGCTGCACCGCCACAACGTCACCTGCCGCCATGGCGACGGCAGCCTGGGCTGGCCCCAGCACGCCCCGTTCGACCGGATCATCGTCACCGCTGCCGCGACCGAACTGCCGCCGGCCCTGCTGGCCCAGTTGCGCCCCGACGGGATCCTGGTGCTGCCGCTGGCGGTGCCCGGGCTGGCCGGCGAGCAATTGGTGCGGGTGACACTCGGCCCCGACGGCCCGGTGCTGGCCCCGTTCCTGCCGGTGCGCTTCGTCCCGCTGGTGGCCGGCCTGCCCTGATGGCATGCTGACGGGTGGCTCGTCGGGCTTTCGCCCGAACCCAACCGGGGCGATGCCCCGGACCCCCTTTATTTTTGAAAAAGAAGGGGGTTCGGGGGATACCCCCGAGCGGGTGCGGGCAGCCGCCCGCCTGGCGCCAGCCAGACCGTCCCTCGGGCAACGGAGACCTCCCGGCAATGATCGCCTATGACCTGCCGCTGTGGCGCCCGCCGTCGGAGGGCGACAATCTGATCGTCCAGGCGACGCTGGGCTGTCGCTACAACGCCTGCACCTTCTGCTCGATGTACAAGAGCAAGCGGTTCCAGGCCCGCTTGCTCGACGAGGTCTGCGCCGAGATCGACCGGATGGCCATGCTGTGGCCCGAGGCGCGGCGGGTGTTCCTGGCCGACGGCGATGCCTATTGCCTCGATACCGACCATTTGCTCGCCTTGTGCGGCCACCTCGCCGCCCGTTTCCCCGCATTGCAACGGATCTCGGCTTACGCCACCCCGTTCGACATCCTGGCCAAGGGGGCCGGGGACATCGCCCGGCTGAAGGCGGCCCGGCTCGGGCTGGTCTATCTCGGTATCGAGAGCGGCTGGGACGACCTGCTCCACCGCATCGCCAAGGGCTCGGCGGCGCAGATGGAAGCGGCGCTGACCCTGGCCCGCGCCAGCGGGCTCAAGGTGTCGGCGACGGTGATCCTTGGTCTCGCCGGGCAACGCGACTGGCAGGCCCACATCGACGCCACCGCCGAGCTGATCAACCGCGCCCCGCCGGTCTATCTCTCCACCCTGCAACTCGGGCTGGAGGCCAGCGTCGCCGACCGTTTCCGCGACCGGATCGGCCCCGGCTTCGTCTGGCAGGACGACGCGGCGATCCTGGCCGAGCAGCGCCGGCTGATCGAGCATCTGGCACCGCCCGCCCCGGTGATCTTCCGTTCCAACCACGCCAGCAACGCCCTGGCCCTGGCCGGCACCCTGCCGCGCGACCGCGACCGGCTGCTGGGCGAACTCGATTCCGCCCTGGCCGGCGGGCGGGGGCTGCGGCCGCGCTGGCTGCGCGGAATGTGATAAGCGCCACCGGGCCGTTCCACCGCCGGGAAGCGGCGCAATTCCGCCCTTCCGCCCGGCAGTCCCAGCTTGTAATGTGGCCCGACCGGCTCCGATTCCAGGGTCAGAATTTCCCGGCAGGCGTGATCCGTTGATGAGTGACGACTTCGAACTGTTCGACGACCCTCCTGCCACCGGCGCCCCGGCGTCTCCCCCCGCCCCGGCGGGACAGGATCTGTTCTTCGATGACGACGACGCCCCGGCCGGCGCCGCCGCGGCCCCGCTCGGCATCCGTGAGCGGGTGGCGCAGACCCTGGCCCTGTTCGCGGTCGGCGAGGAGGACGGCATCCTGCTGCGGCAGGCGACCGGCCCGGTGGTCGAGGCGATGGGGGCGTTGGTCGGCGAGGTGCTCGACTGGGTCGGCGCCACGCCCTCCTATGCCGACAAGCTGACCGGCGACGCCCGCGCCACCCTGGCCGGGGTGCTGGAAGAGCATTGGTGCCACCTCTATCGCGGCGAGTTCACCGCCGATTACAACGCCACCGCCCAGCAGCTCGGCTTCATGCTGGCCTACATGGATCTCGGCGCCAGCTGGTATCAGGCGATGGCGGCGGCGGCGGCCAGCCGGGCGCTGGAGAAGATCGGCCGGGCCAAGCGCGGCTCGGTGCCGCTGGCGGCGCTGATGCAGCGGGCGGTGATGCTCGACGTGTCGGTGGTGACCCATGATTATTTCGCCGCCGCCACCCAGAACCGCACCAAGACCATCCAGGACCTCGCCAGCAATTTCGAACGCTCGATCAAGCAGGTGGTCGAGGAGGTCGGCGCGATGGCCGGCTCGCTCAAGACCCATTCCGACGAGATGCTGAGCCGGCTGTCGCACATGGATTTCGAGACGGTCAACATGGCCGCCGCCGCCGAGGAGGCCGCCTACAGCGTCGACAACATCGCCGGCAACACCAACCAGCTGGCCGACTCGATCGACGGCATCCGCCACAATGTCGGCCGCACCGCCGAGGCGGCCGAGCGCGCCGCCGACACCGCCCGCGCCACCGATCAGGCGATGCAGCAATTGCTGAACGTCGCCGACCGCATCGGCCGGATCGGCCAGAGCATCGAGGGCATCGCCCGCCAGACCAAAATGCTGGCCCTGAACGCCACCATCGAGGCGGCCCGCGCCGGCGAGGCCGGCAAGGGCTTCGCCGTGGTGGCGGGCGAGATCAAGATCCTGTCCGAGCAGACCCGCAAGGCCACCCACGAGATCGCCAGCTCGGTCGCCGAGGCGGTCGAGGCCACCACCCAGGCGGTCGGCACCATCAACCGCACCGTCGAGCAGGTCGCCGGCATCAATCAGGTGGCGGGCGAGGTGCGCGCGGCGGTCGAGGCCCAGACCGCCGCCACCGCGATCATCGCCAGCCATGTCGGCGAGGCCGCCTCGGGCGCCAAGTCGGTCACCGCCTCGGTCAACAGCGCGATCGAGGCCCTCAGCGTTTCCAGTTCCGCCGCCGGCGAACTCAACCGCTCGGCCGACGCCCTGGCGGTCAAGGCGGCGGTGATGCGTACCGAGGTGGACCAGTATCTCGACCGCCTGCGGCGGATGGGATGAGCGCCCGCCCCGCCCCCCGTACCGGAGTACCCCTGTCCCGATGAACGATCAGCCCAACCGCCGCCGCGAGATGCTGGCCCGCACCCCGCTGTTTTCCGCCGTTCCGCCGGCCCTGCTCGACGAACTGGCGGCGCGGGCCCGGGTGATCCGGGTGGCGCCGCGCGAACAATTGTTCAGCAAGGGCGATCCCGGCGACCGGCTCTATCTGGTGGTGGCCGGGGTGATCCGGATCAGCACCCTGTCGCCCGAGGGCCGCGAGGTGACCTACGGCCTGATCAAACCCGGCGACCTGTTCGGCGAGATCGCCGTGCTCGACGGCGGGCCGCGTTCGGCCGACGCCACCGCGATGGAGGCGGGCGAGCTGCTGGCGCTCGAACGGCGCGACGTGATCGACTTCCTCCACCGCCACCCGGCCCAGGCGATCCACCTGCTGAAGGTGCTGTGCGAGCGGGTGCGCTGCGCCGACGCCCTGCTCGAGGACGTGGTGTTCCTGTCGCTGCCGGGGCGGCTGGCCAAGCATCTGCTGGCGCTGGCCGGCACCCTCGGGGTGCGGCGCAGCCCCGATGCGGCGCCGACGGTGCGGCTGTCGCAGCAGGAACTGGCCGACCATATCGGCATCAGCCGCGAAAGCGTCAACAAGGTGCTGTCGAAGTGGGAACAGGTCGGGATGGTCACCCTCGGACGGGGCCAGATCACCTTGAACCGCCTTGCCGATCTTGAGGATCTCGCCCAACCGGGTGACTGAACCCGGGCCGGCGCCAGTGGAGATTTCCCGCCATGAGCGTCTCGGCCCCCTTCATCCTGCGCCCGGTCGCCACCACCCTGCTGATGGTGGCGCTGCTGCTGGCCGGTCTGGTCGCCTTTCCGCAATTGGCGGTGGCGCCGCTGCCCCAGGTCGATTTCCCCACCATCGTGGTCTCGACCACCCTGCCCGGGGCCGACCCGCAGACGGTGGCCTCGTCGGTGACCCAGCCGCTGGAGCGCCAGTTCTCGCAGATCGCCGGGGTCAGCCAGCTGACCTCGACCAGCGTGCTGGGCTCGTCCTCGATCACCCTGCAATTCGACCTTGAACGCAGCATCGACGCCGCCGCCCAGGACGTCCAGGCGGCGATCAACGCCGCCGGCGGGCAATTGCCCAAGACCCTGCCCGGCCCGCCGACCTACCGCAAGGTCAACCCGGCCGACACCCCGATCCTGATCATCGCCGTCCGCTCCGACGGCCTGCCGCTGCCCCAGGTCGATGATTGCGCCGACACGGTGCTGGCCCAGCAGATCAGCCGGATTCCCGGGGTCGGGCAGGTGTCGATCGGCGGCGAGCAGAAGCCGGCGGTGCGGATCCAGATCGACCCGGCCCGGCTGGCCGCGCTCGGGCTCGACCTCGAGGACCTGCGCGGCACCATCGCCGAGGTCACCACCAACGCGCCGAAGGGCAGCCTCGACGGCGACCGCCGCGCCGTCACCCTCTACGCCAACGACCAGTTCACCTCGGCCCCGCCGTGGAACGACGCGGTGCTGGCCTACCGCAACGGCGCCCCGGTGCGGGTGCGCGACATCGGCCGCGCCGTCGATGGCCCGGAAAACGCCCGGATGGCCGCCTGGGTCGATGGCCGGCGGGCGATCTATCTGGTGATCTACAAGCAGCCCGGCGCCAACGTGATCGAGACGGTGGACCGGGTCCGCGCCGCCCTGCCCCAGTTGCAGACCGCGATCCCGCCCTCGGTCCAGGTCGAGGTGGTGATCGACCGCACCACCACCATCCGCGCCTCGGTCGCCGACGTCGAGTTCACCCTGGCCCTGACCATCGGGCTGGTGGTGCTGGTGATCTTCCTGTTCCTGCGCAATCTGTGGGCGACGGTGATCCCCGGCATCGCGGTGCCGCTGTCGCTGGCCGGCACCGCCGCGCTGATGTATCTGGCCCATTTCAGCCTCGACAACCTGTCGCTGATGGCGCTGACCATCGCCGTCGGCTTCGTGGTCGATGACGCGATCGTGATGTTGGAAAACGTTTACCGCCACCTGGAGGAGGGCAAGAAGCCGCTCCAGGCCGCGCTCGACGGCGCGCGCGAGATCGGCTTCACCATCATCTCGATCAGCCTGTCGCTGGTGGCGGTGTTCATCCCGCTGCTGCTGATGTCGGGGGTGGTCGGCCGGCTGCTGCGCGAATTCGCCCTGACCGTGTCGATGGCGATCGCGGTGTCGGTGGTGGTGTCGCTGACCCTGACCCCGATGCTGTGCGCCCGGGTGCTGAAGGACGAGCACAAGGTCAGGCACGGCCGGCTCTACTGGGCGTTCGAGCGCGGCTTCGAGGCGATGCTGGCGCTCTACCGCCACGGCCTCGACCGGGTGCTGGCCCACCAGCGGCTGACCCTGGCCGGCTTCGCCGCCACCCTCGCCGTCACCGCCGCTTTGTTCGTGGCGATCCCCAAGGGGTTCTTTCCCCAGCAGGATACCGGGGTGGTGTTCGGCACCTCCGACGCCGCCCAGGACATCTCGTTCGCCGAGATGAGCCGGCGCACCCTGGCGCTGGGACAGGTGCTGTCGGCCGACCCGGCGATCGCCCACTGGACCGGCAGCATCGGCGCGGCGAGCGGCCAGACCCTCAACAACGGCCGGTTCTTCATGGCGCTGGCCCCGCGCGAGCAGCGCGACGCCACCGCCCAGGCGGTGGTGGACCGGCTGCGCCGCGCCACCGCCGGGGTGGTGGGGGCGACCCTGTACCTCCAGGTGCCGCAGGATCTCAATGTCGGCGGCCGGCTGTCGCGCACCCAGTACCAGTACACCCTCCAGGATGCCGACCTCGACGAATTGAACCGCTTCGCCCCGCTGATGCTGGAGCGGATGCGCGCCTTGCCCGAATTGCAGGACGTCGCCTCCGACCAGCAGACCCGCGGCGGGGCGATGACCCTGACCATCGACCGCGATCAGGCCGCCCGGTTCGGCATCCGCCCGCAATTGATCGACGACACCCTCTACGACGCCTTCGGCCAGCGGCAGGTGACGCAGTATTTCACCCAGCTCAACAGCTACCATGTGGTGATGGAGGTGCTGCCCGAACTTCAGGGCAGCCCGGCCACCCTCGACCAGATCCGCCTGCATTCGCCCTCGACCGGCGGCGCGGTGCCGCTGTCGGCGCTGGTGCGGGCCGAGCCGGCCCCGGCCGGCCTGCTGGCGGTCAACCACCAGGGCCAGTTCCCGGCGGTGACGCTGTCGTTCAACCTGCGGCCGGGGGTGGCGCTGGGCGACGCGGTGGAGGCGATCAAGCGGGCCGAGGCCGCGCTCGACAAGCCCGCCGCCCTGACCGGCAGCTTCCAGGGCACCGCCCAGGTGTTCCAGCAATCGCTCGCCACCCAGCCCTGGCTGATCCTGGCCGCGCTGGTGTCGGTCTATCTGATCCTCGGCATCCTCTACGAGAGCTTCATCCACCCGCTGACGATTCTCTCGACCCTGCCCTCGGCCGGCGCCGGGGCGCTGGCCTTCCTGATGCTGGGCGGGCACGACATGACCCTGATCGCCCTGATCGGCATCCTGCTGCTGATCGGCATCGTCAAGAAGAACGGGATCATGATCGTCGATTTCGCCATCACCGCCCAGCGCGAGCGCGGCCTCCCCCCGCACGAGGCGATCCGCGAGGCCTCGCTCAAACGCTTCCGCCCGATCATGATGACCACCTGCGCCGCGCTGCTGGGCGGGCTGCCGCTGATGCTGGGAACCGGCACCGGCAGCGAACTGCGCCAGCCGCTCGGGGTGGCGATGGTCGGCGGGCTGCTGGTCAGCCAAGCGTTGACCCTGTTCACCACCCCGGTGATCTATCTGTGGTTCGAACGCCTGCGCCACCGCGCAAGATGACCTTGGGTCGGGCGGGGCTGCCAGTGGGCTCCGCCCACCCCCGCCAAGGGCCAGAGGCCCTTGGATCCCTTTGATGGTCGGGCATGGACCGGCCTTTCAGCTTGGGCTCAGGCGTTGGCGGCGCGAAGGACAAGGAACGGGTTCCAAGGGCCTTGCGGCCCTTGGCGGGTGCGGGCAGAGCCCGCGTAATGACGCCGGCCTCACCCCTCGTCGGCATGGACCGCGTTGCGGCCGGCATGCTTCGAGCGATAGAGGGCGGCATCGGCGCGGGCCAGGGTGGCGGCGACCGAGCCTTCCTGCGGCGCCCGGGTGGCGCAGCCAAAGCTGGCGGTGAAGGCGAGCGTGCCGCCGTCGGGCAGCGGCACCGCCAGGGTTTCGACCTGGGCCCGGATCCGTTCGGCGACAACGGCGGCCTCGGGCGCGGCGGTTTCCGGCAGGATCACCGCGAATTCCTCGCCGCCGAGCCGGCCGACCCGGTCGCAGGCGCGCAGGCAGGATTGCAGCGTGGTGGCAAAGGCCTGGATCACCCGATCGCCGACCTGATGGCCGTGGCTGTCGTTGATCCGCTTGAAATGGTCGATGTCGGCCATGATCACCGACAGCGGGCCGCCATAGCGGCGGGCGCGTTCGAATTCCTGGGTGGCGCCGTCGAGGAAATGGCGGCGGTTGGCGACCCCGGTGAGGTGGTCGGTGGTGGCGAACTGGCGCAGTTCGCGCTCCATCTCCTTGCGCTGGCTGATGTCGTACAGCCAGACCAGGGCGCAGGCGCGGCCGTCATGGTCGAGCCGGCAGGCCGACAGCAGGCTCCAGCAATCGCGGCCACCGTCATCGTCGCGGCGCAGGCGGATTTCCAGATCGCCGATCCAGCCGTCGGCGTCGGCCAGCGCGGCCCGCACCCGGTCGCGGTCGGCCGGGTCGGCGAACAGCCCGTCGAGGCCGAGCGGCGCCCCGTCCTCGCGGGCCCGGCCGAGCAGGGCATAGCAGCGGGCGTTGGCGAAGCTGGCGCCGCCGTCGTCGAGCTGGAAGATCGCCACCGCGATCGGGCTGGCCTCGAGGATGGTGCGCAGCCGGCTTTCGCGCTCGCGCAGGTCCTGGGTGCGTTCGATCACCCGCCGTTCGAGGATCTCGTTGTGGTGGACGATCCGCTCGATCATCTCGAGATTGTCGAAGCTGATCGAGATGTTGGTGCCGAACATCTCCAGCAGCGAGCGGTCCATCCCGTCGAGCGGATGGTCGGCCTCGACATAGATCACCACGTCGCGATAGTTGGGGGTGCGCAGGAACAGGATGGTGTGGGTGTCTTCCAGCACGGTGCGGCGCTGGTCGAAGGCGCCGCGAATCCGCTCGACCACCTGCGGATCGACCTCGGACGCGGCGGCGGCCACCAGCGGCTCGAACTTGCCCGAGGCGGCGATCACGGTGAAATCGCCGGTCGGGCGGGCCTCGCCCTGGGTGCAGAGGATGCCGCAGCCGGCGCTGCCGAGCAGCCCGCCCAACTGGGTCAGCACCCCGCTGGCGAACATCTGCATCGACCGGCTCTGCATCAGCGAGGCCGAGGCGTCGATGATCTTGCGCAGGCCGGCGCGGCCGGATTCCAGCGCGCTCAGATCCTGATAGCCGCGCAGGGCGGTGACCACGGTGGTGGTCAGCTTCTGCTGGGTCAGCTCGGTCTTGGCCTTGTAATCGTTGATGTCGTAGCGAAGGATCACCTCCTGCTCCGGCGCCTGCCCGGGCTGGCCGGTGCGCAGCACGATGCGGACCTTGCTGTTGCCCAGCTCGCCCCGGACATACTCGACGAAGCGCAGGCCGGCATCGTCGGTCTCCATCACCACGTCGAGCAGAATCAAGGCGAGATCGGGCAGGCGGCGGATCACCTCGCGCGCCTCGGCCCCGGAATAAGCGTGGTGAAAGGTGATGCCGCGCCCGAGGAAGGTCAGGCTGCGCAGCGCCAGTTCGGTGATGGTGTGGACCTCGGCATCGTCATCCACCACCAGCACGGTCCAGCCCTGGCGGGAAGCCGGGGCCGGCCGGTCGGCCTTCTTGTCCGCGAAAACCAGTTTGGCCATGACGATGTCCTGCCGTTCAGACGACGGCCGGCGCCGGGGCGGGCGCGGCGACGCGGGGGAAGAGGATCGAGAAGGTGGTGCCCGCCCCCTCCTCGCTGTCGACCGCGATGCTGCCCTTCAGCGTGCCGGTGACGATGTTGTAGACGATGTGCAGACCGAGGCCCGAGCCCCCCTGTCCGCGCCGGGTGGTGAAGAACGGATCGAAGATGCGGTCGAGATGGTCGGGCGGAATGCCCTTGCCGTCATCGGCGACCCGCAGCCGCACCGTGTCGGGATCGGGGCAATCGACGATCAGGCTGATCCGGCCCGGCCGGCCCGGCTCGAAGGCGTGGTTGAGCGCGTTCAGCACCAGATTGGTCAGCACCTGCGACAGGCCGCCGGGATAGCCGTCGATCTCGAGCCCGGGCGGGCATTCGACCGCCACCGTCACCTCGCCGCGCTTGCGCAGGGCGGGATGCAGGCTGGCCAGCACCTCGGCGATGTAGCTGGCGAGGTCGAAACTGCGGCGTTCGTCGCTGACCTGATCGACCGCCACCTGCTTGAAGCTGTGGATCAGCGAGGCGGCGCGCTCCATGTTCGACATCAGCAACTGGGCGCTACGCCCGGCGACGTCGAGATATTCCTCGAAATCGCCCTGGCTCATGTCCTCGGCCTGATAGAGCTTGCGGATCCGGTCGGTCTCGACCGCCAGGGTCGAGGCCCCGGTCAGGCCGATGCCGACCGGGGTGTTGATCTCGTGCGCCACCCCGGCCACCAGCCCGCCGAGCGAGGCCATCTTCTCGGCCTGGATCAGGCTGCGCTGGGCCTCGCGCAGATCCTGCAACGCCCGCTCCGCCCCGATCTTGGCGGTGCGCAATTCCTCCTCCATCCGGCGGCGCTCGTTGATCGGGGTGACGATCACCAGCACCGCCTCCTCGTTGAGGAAGGTCAACTGACGGGCCGACATCAGCGCCCAGAACGGCCGCCCGGACGGGTCGTGGCATTCGGCCTCGAACTCGTCGACCGCGCCGTCGCGGCCGAGCGCGGTGATCAGCCGCTCCAGCTCGGGCCGGGCCAGCCAGGGGATCGCCCCGTCGAGGCTGAGCAGGGCGCGGGCCGCTCCGTTGAGATGGATCGGGCTCAGATCCTCCAGCCGCAGCACCACCAGCGGGCTCGAGATCGCCGCGATCAGTTCGCGCTGGGCCTCGGCGGCGCGGGCCTGGGCGGCCATCTCCTGGCGGCGGGCGCCCTCGGCCTGCAACCGCTCCAGCATGGTGTTGAACGCCACCACCAGCCGGCCGATCTCGTCGCCGCTGTTCCAGCGGGCGCGCAGGGTGTAGTCGTTGCTGATCCGCACCTGATCGGCGACATGGGCCAGCGCGGCGATCGGGGTGACGATGCGGCGGGCCACCAGCAGCACCAGGGTCAGGATCACCGTCAGCAGCAGCCCGGCCAGGCCGAAATGATGGTACATCCGGCTGAAGAAGCCGTCGATGCGACGGTCGATCAGCCGGTCGAGCTGGCGGGAGGATTCGCCCCAGCACGCCCCGGCGTCGGCGATGGCGTCCTCGACCGCGGCGATGATGCGGCCGCGCTCGCCGCCCGACAGCCCGTCGGCGATCACCTCGGGGGCCAGCGCGGCCTCGAGCCGGCGCAGCGCCTGGAACAGCGGCACGTAGCGGCCGCTGAGGGCGCGGTCGAGCGACCCGTCGCCATTGCCCCGGATCCCGGCGGCAAGATCGTCCTCCAACCCCTTGGCCACGGCCGACAATTGCCCGCGCAGCATCGCCAGCGCGGCGCGGTCGCCCGGTTCGTCGGTGACCCGGTTGATCGCGTCGTGGCGCAGCCGGGCCAGGGTGTCGATCAGCTCGGGGAAGCGGATCACCACCAGCGACATGGTGTAATAGCTGTCGAGATCGGGATCGAGGATCAGGTTCGACATGTCGCCGATCCGGGCGATCACCTGACGCAGCGCGCCGATCGCCGGGCCGGCATCGCCATCGGGGGTCACCCCCCGGCCGGCGGCGATCGCCGCCTCGACCAGGGGCGCGGTCTCCATTCCCGCCCCCAGCCGGGCCTCGGCCTGATTGAGGGCGTCGAGCCGCTGCGGCAGCGCCGCCGCCAGATCGGCCGGCCGGCCGCTTTCCCGCGCCACCACCGTCAGCAGCGCGTCGCGCGCCGCCGCGATGTATTCGATACCGACCAGCTCGCGCCGGGCAAAATTGATCGAGAGATACTTTTCCTCGGCCAGACTGAACCCGAGAAAGATCACCGCGATCATATCGAGCGCATAGATCAGAAGGAGTTTGTAGGCAACCTTCAGGCGAGACAACATCAAAGGCGGGCCCTGAACGGAGTCGATCACATCAGGCGATACGGTGACACACCGGCTGTCCGGGGACGAAGTGTCGGCAACCATAGACCAATCCTGCCGCCCTGTCTGCCCGAACGTTGGGCGGGACCCAACATTGTGCCCGGTTCGGTGGCAGGCGGGACCCGCCCCCGCCGCCCGCCCTGCCCTGTTCTTGGGCAGAGGGCACATTCGGAGGCAAGCCATTGTTTATAAAAATCTTTCCGTCGAAACCTGCGCCAGCGGATCAGCCGCGACCAGCCCCACCCGTTCGGCGCGTTCAAGGATAGTTCTTTTGAATTCAACAACTTGACCACCTATCCCCGGTTTCACGGGAAACCGGTCGCGCTCAGGCGGCGGCGGCGAGACGGCGCTGGAGACCTTCGCCCAGCAGGGTGGCGGCCAGCACGGTGAGGGCGATGGCGAGGCCGGGCCACAGCGCCAGCAGCGGCGTGGTCCACACCAGATCCATCGCCCCGGTCAGCATCGCCCCCCACGAGGCCAGCGGCGGCCGGATGCCGAGGCCGAGAAAGGACAGCGCGCTTTCGACCAGGATCACCTGACCGATCGACAGGGTGGTCGCCACCACCACCGGCGAGGCGACCTCGGGCAAAACATGGCGCAGCATCACCCGCCCCGGCCCGGCCCCCAGCGCCAGCGCGGCGCGGACATGGTCGCGGGCGGCGGCGGACAGGGTGGCGGCGCGCACCAACCGGGCGACCCCGGTCCAGCCGGCCAGGGCGATGATCACCGCCAGCCAGCCGATCGTCGCCACCGGCGACCCGGTCAGGCCCGGCGCCAGCCCGAGCCGGGCCGGATCGATCGCCGCCAGCACGATCAGCAGCGGCAGCAGCGGCAGCGCCATCACCGCGTCGGTCAGCCGCATCAGCACCGCATCGACCACGCCGCGGCGAAAGCCGGCCAGCAGCCCGACCAGGGTGCCGAGCAGCGCCGCCAGGGTCGCGGTCAGCGCCGCCACCAGCAGCGACACCCGCCCGCCCTGGGCCAGCCGGGCGGCGAGGTCGCGGCCGAGTTCGTCGGTGCCGAGCCAATGCGCCGCCGAGGGGGAGGCGAGGCGGTGGGCGAGATCGATCGCCGCCGGATCGGGCAGCAGCGCCGGCCCGGCCAGGGTCGCCAGCAGCAACAGCGCCAGCAGGCCGGCGCCGGCCCGGGTGGCGGGATCGAGCGGGGGGCGGGGCCGGCTCATCGCCGCCGCATCCGGGGGTCGAGCCGGGCATAGGCCAGATCGGCCAGCACCGACCCGGCCAGGGTGGTGGCGGTGGCCAGCAGCAGCCCCGACAGGGCGAGGTTGAAATCGTTGCCCATCACCGCATCGTAGATCAGCCGCCCCATCCCCGGCCAGGCGAACACCGTCTCGGTCACCAGCGCCCCCGACAGCAGCCCGCCGATCTCCAGCGCCACCAGCGTCACCACCGGCAGCAGGGCGTTGCGCAATTGATGGACCAGCAGCACCCGCCATGGCCCGCAGCCCTTGGCCCGGGCGGTGCGCAGATAATCCCGCCCGGCCTCCAGCAGCAAAGCGGCGCGGAGATGGCGCAGCAACGGCCCGACCCCGGCCAGGGCCAGCGCGGTGGCGGGCAGGACCAGGTGGCGCAGCCGGTCGCCCACCCCGCCGTCGAGCGCGCCGAGCCCGCCGGCCGGCAGCCAGCCCAGCGTCACCGCGAACAAGGCGGCCAGCATCAGCCCCGACCAGAACACCGGCACCGACACCGAGCCGAGCGCCAGCAGGGTGGCGGCGCCGTCGAGCAGGCCGCCCGGGCGGCGGGCGGCGAGGATGCCGAGCGGCAGCGCCACCGCCAGCGACAGGGTCAGCGCCGCCCCCATCAATTGCAGGGTGTGGCCGAGCGCCGGCAGCAGCGCCGCCGCCACCGGCAGGCCGTAGAGGCGGGAATAGCCGAACTCGCCCTGCACCGCCTGGGCCAGCCAGCGCAGCCAGCGCTCGCCCCACGGCCGGTCGAGCCCGTACAGCGCCTTCAGCCGCGCCGCGTCATCGGCGGTGAGGCGGGGATCGCCGGCGATCATCAGATCGATCGGATCACCCGGCATCAGCCCCATCAAGGCGTGGATCAGCAGCGACATCGCCAGCAGCACCAGCAGCGACTGGCCGAGGCGGAGCAGGATCGCCCGGCTCATCGCCACCGCCAGTCCTCGACCCACAGGGACGAGGGATCCTGATGGCCGGTCGGGGTCAGCCCCGTCATCCCCTTGGGCAGGATGAAGGCGTTGGCGCGGAAATAAAGCGGCAGCACCGGCAGATCGGCGGCATAGCGCCGTTGCAGCGCCGACCACAGCGCCCGGCGGCGGAGCGGATCGAGTTCGACCTCGATCGCCTCGATCAGCCGGTCGGTCTCGGCATCGGCGTAGCCGGGATAATTCTGGCCGGCCCAGCCATTGGCGGCGGTGGGAATCATGCCGGAATGCAGGGTCGAGCGCGGCACGCTTTCGGGCGAGGAGAACCAGGCGAACATCGCCATCCCCGGAAAACGGCGGTGGGTCACGGTGTCGCCGAACATCACCCGGGGCGGCTCGACCCGCAGCCGGAGGGTGATGCCGAGATCGCGCCATTGCGCCTGGATCACCTGGGCGACCAGTTCGCGGCTGTGGTCGCCGGCGGTGGTGAGCAGATCGAGCGTCAGCGGCCGTCCCCCGCCATCGCGGCGCAGCCCGTCCCCGCCCCGGCGCCAGCCGGCCTGATCAAGCAGCGCGGCGGCCAGGGCCGGATCGAATGGCTGGGCCGGCACCGCCGGATCGAACGCGGCGCGGTCGGACGGCGGCACCAGGGTGGCGGCGACCGGCTGGCGGCCATCGAACAGCGCCTCGGTCAGTTGCCCGCGATCGAGCCCGGCCAGCAGCGCCCGCCGCACCCGGGGATCGGCCAGCACCGGATTGGCGAGGTTGAGGTCGAGATGCTCGTAGGCCAGACCGGGCTGGGTCAGCACGGTGAAGCGGTCGCCGGCCCGCTTCTCCAGCGCCAGCGCCTGCGGCAGCGACAGGCCCAGCTCGCCGGCGATCATGTCGATCCCGCCCGACAGCAGGTTGGCCTCCAGCGCGGCGCCGTTCTCGACCGCGCGGATCAGGATGCGGTCGAACTGCGGCGCCGGACCGGCCCAATATTCGTTACGCACCAGCAGGATGTGGCTGCCCGGCTCGACCAGGGCGACGCGGTAGGGACCGTCATACAGGCCGGGATTGGCCGGGTCGCGGTCATAGGCGGTGTGGGCGCGGTATTCCTCGGGCGCCGCCTCGAACCGGGCCCGCTCGATGTGGGCCGGCAGCGGCCGCAGATCGCCCAGCGCGGCGTAATCGAAGGTGACCCGGTCGAAATGCAGGGTGAAATGGCGCGGATCCGTCACCTCGATCCGGGTGATGCGGCGGAACAGCTCGCCCTCGGCGATGCCGGAGCGGGGGTGGCGGCCGACCTCCCAGCTGAACACCACGTCGTCGGCGCTGACCGGGGTGCCGTCGCCCCAGCGCAGCCCGTCGCGCAAGGCGAGGCTGACCGCGATCCCCTGCCCGCCTCCGGGCAGCGGCTCCAGCCGGGCCAGCCCGTTCTCCAGCGTCGGCACCCGCTCGCACAGCAGGCAGACCAGCGACCAGGACGGATCATAGGCGGTCAGCGGCCGCTGGACGAAGGCCAGGACGTAGCTCTTGGCCAGCATCGAATCCAGCAGCGGGTTGAGGGTGGCCGGGAACTGCGACAGGCCGATGGTCAACGTCCGGTGCGGCGCGGGCGGCTCCGCCGCCACGCCCGGGGCGGCCGGCGCCAGCCCCAGCATCAGCGCGGCCAGACCGGCGAACAGGCCCGAACGGCCCCACCGCGCCCGCATCGCCGCCGCTCCGGCCGGCGGGGGGCTCAGGCGGCGCCCGGCCCGGGGGATTCGGACGCCTTGTCGGCCGGCTTGGCCGCCGCCTCGGCGCCGGCGGGCGGGAAGAACGACGAGAACATCTTGAAGGCGGATTCGACGAACGCCTTGTTCTGCTTGGTCATTTCCTCGAAGGCATTGAACGGGAACAGGCTGCCGCCGATGGCGTTGCGCATGTAGTCGCGCATCTGCTCCTCGTTCTTGGCGAAGGTCTGCATGCTGTATTCGAGGTAGCGCGGCACCAGCCCGCCGAGGGAATCGCCATAGAAGCCGATCAACTGGCGCAGGAAGCTGATCGGCAGCAGGTTCTGGCCGTTCTTGCCTTCCTCCTCGACGATGATCTGGGTCAGCACCGACCGGGTGATGTCCTCGCCGGTCTTGGCATCGTAAACCACGAAATCCTGGTCTTCCTTGACCATCCGACAAAGGTGGTCGAGCGTGACATAGCTGCTGGTCGCGGTGTTGTAGAGCCGACGATTGGCGTATTTCTTGATCGTGACGGGCGCCTTGGCGGCGGTCTGGGTCTCCGGCATCGCGGGATCATCTCGACGTGTCTGGGCGGGGCTTCATTGCCCCACGGGTTGTTTCAGCCTAACAGATCGTCCCGCCCCGCGTCGAGCGGCCCCGGTCGCGATGACGTGGGCTCCGCCCACACCCGCCAAGGGCCGCAAGGCCCTTGGAACCCATTCCCTTGGCGCCTTCCGGCCCGACCGCCGGGCGTTTTTCCATCAACAATGGTTGTGTTCCAGCGCCGATTGACAGCTAAGTGTATTGAGCCAATCGTTTCCATGCACCTTGACCGCGCCGACACCCGGTCGCGGACCATTCCTGCCATGGAGAACGAGCGTGACGGCGACCGAAGACCCCGACCCCCGACCTGTTCTGTTTCGGCACAGCCTGGAGCAAGACGGCTTCGCCGTGCGTGCCGGCTCGTCCAGCACGCCCGACCCGTTCGCGCTGGTCCGGCGCCACAAGATGGATTCGGCCGGCGGCAACAATGCCGGCCAACCCTACAAGATCCTGCGCGTCCCCTGCCCTCGGGCCGAACAACACGACATCGACAAGGATTTCGGCCTGTTTCACCTCCGCGCCGACGAGGCGGTGATCTATCTCGGCCGGACGCCGCCACGCTGTGACTATTTCAGCTTCACCCCCTATGTCTGGGTGCGTCATGAAGACAGTCTGGCGCCGAAGGGCGATTGGGTGTTCGCTGCGACCGGCGATCCGCTGAACCTGAGCCGGATCGGGACCGAGGGAAGCGACGGCCCGTTCGCCGCCAACACGCTGGTGATTTTCGCCGCCGACCAGGGGCTGGCGGACCGCATCATCGCGGCCGCCCGGAACGCGAGGTACCCGGACGAGATGATCAATGTCGTCGTCATCCCGTCCGAACTGGTCCGGATGGCCGGGGTCACCCCGGGGGAAATCGGCGATTCCCTGACGATCCTGGTCCGTAACGCCAATTTCGCCGAGGGCGACGACCGGAAAGAGAAAATCGAGGACGGGTGGGTCAAACATCACTACCTCCACACCGACGATTATGCCCATGTGTGGCGGGTCACGCCGTCCACGCCCCTCACCCCGTTAAAGCCCTATGAGACCCCGGCACCGCGCCAGCGCCGGGACCAGCCCGAGGAAAGCCGGGTGCCCGGCCTGACCGCCGGACTCGACCGGCTGCAACAGGCGATCCTCGACGCGATCCCCCACGTCGAGGCCCGGGTGTACGGCTCGATCCGCTGGTTCCTCGATTCGCGGGAGGTGCTGAGCGAGACCAACCGCGCCTCGCCCACCTTCCACCAATTCGTCGCCGGCGAGGGCTCCGACACCCCCTATCTGCGCACCGCGCTCGACGGGGCGCCCGCCAATTTCACCCTGGCCGAGGACGAGATCGCGGTGGTGTTCGGCGTCAACCACGCCGCCACCGGACTGGCCACCTATTCCAATTTCGGGGTCTATGGCGACTGGATCCTGGGGCGCGATCCCGAATGCGGGCCGTTCCTGTTCGGCGACGGCACCAATCCGGTGTGGAACGGCGTCGCCGGCGCCAACAGCCACAGCTTCACCGGCACCGCGGCGCCCTATCTGGGCGAAAACGACCCGATGGCGCCCTATCTCTACGCGGTCAAGGCACTGCGCAACGCCCCGACCGACGCGCCGGAGGGGAGTTTCGTCACCGTCCCCAGCCGCGATCTCCCGGAAGAACTGGCCGATCAGATCAAGGGAAGCCCGATCCGGTCCATCCCGCTCGACCAGCCGATGATGATCGGCTACCGGGCCTACCTCAATCCACGGACCAAGGCCGGCCCCGCTTACGAAGACCTGATCCCCGACCGGGTGGTGTGGCTCAAGCTGCCGCCCGCGTGACAGAACCGGCGGCGGGAGGGGGCTTTTCCCCTCCCCCGTCGCGTCAACCCCGCTCGGGCACCACCCGCTCCGGCGCCAGCCCGGTCTCGGTGCGGTTGACCCGCACCAGCGCCAGCGCCAGCCCGCCCGCCGCCCAGGCCACCGACACCGCCAGCGACAGCAGGTAATGGCCGTCGCGCAGCAACTGCGAGGCCTCGGTGTAGAACGGCGCGCGGATGATCACCAGGGCGTGGCTGACCGGATTGGCCAGCATCACCGCCTTCATCACCACCGGCACGGTGTCGAGCGGGAACAGTGCGCCCGACAGCATCCACAGCGGCATCAGGAACACCATCATCACCGCGTGGAACGCGGCGGTCGAGCGCATCCCCCAGGCCAGCAGGAAGCCGAGCGTCGAGAAGCCGATCCCGGCCAGCACCAGCCCCCCCAGCACCAGCCCGAGGCTGGCCGGATTGACCACCAGCCCGAGCACCGGCGCGGCGATCAGGAAGATCAGGGTTTGCAGCAGCGCGATCGCGGTCGCCCCGGCGACCTTGCCGAGCACGATCGCCAGCCGGGACACCGGCGCCACCAGCACCCCCTGCAGGAAGCCGGCGTCGCGGTCCTCGATCACGGTGATGGTCGAGAACACCGCCGAGAACAGCATCAGCATCAGCATCACGCCTGGATAGAAATATTCCAGGTAGCTGACCGTCTCCATCCCCGGGGGGTGGAACGAGCCGCCGAAGCCGAAGCCGAGAAACAGCCAGAACAGCAGCGGCTGCGCCACGGTGCCGATGACCCGCTGCGGCTGGCGGAAGAACCGCACCATCTCGCGGCGGGCCAGCGACAGGGAAACGCGGGCAAGGGTACTCATCATGGATCCTTGTCGGGGTCGGAGGGGGGGGACGATCAGGCGGACCCGGGCAGCCTGGACGACATCAGGGGGAGCAGATGCGAACCCGCCGGGCGGGACGGAAGCTTCATTCCGTCCCCCGCTCGCCGGGCGCCTTGCCGGTAATACGGACGAACACGTCGTCGAGTCCGGGCTGCTTGATCGCGATCGCGCGCAGGTCGGACCGGTAACCGTCGAGGATGCGTTCGAGAATCGGCAGACTCTTGCCGTTTTCGGTCTCGGCCAGCCGCACCTCGTCGCCGACCACCGCGGTGCGCAGATCCAGGTCGCGCTCGAGCCGGGCCGCCAAGGCGACGGCGTCGCGAGCCTGGATCACCACCATCTCGGTTCCGATCATAGCCCGGAGCGCCTGGGGAGTGTCATAGGCCAGCAGTCTACCTTCGCGCAAAATCGCCACCCGATCGACCTCCTCGGCCTCCGAAAAGACATGGCTGGTCATCAGCACGGTCAGGCCCCGGCGCCGCTGCAACGCGCGCAGCGCACCAAGGAAGTTGCGCCGCGACACCGGATCGAGCCCGGTGGTCGGCTCGTCGAGCAGGATCACCCGGGGCTCGGTCATCAGCACCTTGGCCAGTTCGACCTGGCGGGCGAGACCGCCCGACAGGGTTTCCACCCGGCTGTCCAACCGTCCGCCGAGGTCGGTCCAGCCGAGGGCCTGATCGCGCCGGGCCGGAAAGACGTCGGCGCCGATGCCGTACAGATCGGCCTGAATCGCCAGATTCTCGGCCACGGTCAGATGCTTGTCGAGCGCCGGGCTCTGGAACACCACGCCCAGCACCCCGCGCACCGCCGCCGGCTCGCGCGCGAGGTCGAAGCCGGCGATCCGCACCGAGCCGCCGCTCGGCCGGGCCAGCCCGCACAGGATGCGGAACAGGGTCGATTTTCCGCTGCCGTTCGGCCCGGACAGGATGGCGAACTCGCCCTCGCCCACGTCGAGCGAGAGGTCGGCCACCGCGACCCGGGCGGCGGTCTTGCGACTGCCGGGATAGACATGTGTCAGGTTACGGATAGTGATCATCGGCCGTGCGGCCCCTTTCCCCCCGATGGAAAGCGGCACTGTTCCATAAGGATGGGGAGGCGGTAAAGCCCGGCCGGTGTCGCCGACCCGGCTTTTTTCAGCGGTTTGGCCGATCGGCGCCGCCACCGCCGCCGCCCCGCGCCGCCGTTCCCCGCCCCGGCCCCGGCCGCCCCGCCATTCCGCTGGACCGCGGGCGGGCTTTACGGCTATCGTTCCGGTTGATTGCGTTGGTTTTTTTCGGGGACAAGGGGGCCGCCGTGCACGATCCGTACAATGCCTTCACCCTCGGCGGCGACGTCTATATCGACGGGACCGGCGACGGACCGCTGGCCGGGCTGACGTTCGCCGCCAAGGACGTGTTCGACATCGCCGGCTATGTCACCGGCGCCGGCAACCCCGACTGGCGGCGGCTGGCCGAGCCGGCCCGCGCCACCGCCTGGGCGGTGACCCGCCTGCTCGAATCCGGCGCCCGGCTGGTCGGCAAGACCCACACCGACGAGCTGACCCGCGGCATCTTCGGCGACAATTCCCATTACGGCACCCCGGAAAACCCGCGCGCCCCCGGCCATGTCCCCGGCGGCTCGTCGAGCGGCTCGGCGGTGGCGGTGGCCGGCGGCCTCGCCAACCTCGCGCTGGGCACCGACACCGCCGGCTCGACCCGGGTGCCGGCCTCGTTCTGTGGGGTGTGGGGGCTGCGCCCGACCCTCGGCGCGATTCCGATGGAGGGGGTGATCGGCCAGTCCGGCACCTTCGACACCGTCGGCCTGCTGGCCGACAGCGCCGACCATCTGGCGCGGATGGGCGAGGTGCTGCTGCGCAAGAAGCCGCCGACCCAGCGGCCCGACCGCGCCGTGGTGCTGGAGGACGCGCTCGAAGCCTCCGATCCGGCGGTGGCCGACGCGATCGAGGCGGCGCTGCCGCTGATCGCCGACGCCGTCGCCCCGGTCAAGCGCGGCACCCATTTTTCCCAGGTGCCGCTGGCCGAATGGGTCGAGCCGCAGAACGCGATTCAGGGCCACGAGGCGTGGGAAACCTTCGGCGACTGGATCAACCGCTCCAATCCCCGCTTCGGCTTCGAGGTGGCCGACAATCTGCTGCGCGGCGCCCGGGTCAGCAAGACCAGCCTGTCCGCCGCCCGGGGCTTCCGCCTGCGGGCGCGGCGCTGGGTGCAGGAGGCGCTCGACGGCCACGCCGTGCTGGTGCTGCCGACCACCCCGGTCACCGCGCCGCCGGTCCATTCGCCCCGCTCGGTGATGTGGGAGATCCGCTCGCGCATCATCAGCCTGACCAGCATCGCGGCGATGGCCGGCGTGCCGCAGATCAGCCTGCCGCTGTGTCAGGTCGAGGGTCGGCCGCTCGGCCTGTCGCTGATCGGGCCGCGCGGCGGCGACGGATTGCTGCTCGCCGCCGCCCGCCGCATCGCCGCCGCGCTCTGACCCCCGCCGGCCAAGGGCTTCCCCCCGGCCGCCGCGCCGGGGGGAGGAAAAATCAGGTCGAGACCCGAAGAGACTGCAACCCTGGCGGGACCTTTCCCTCTCCCGTCGATCATAAAGTATCGGGCGCTGTTTGATCTTCCCCATCGAATTTGCATTAAAACCTTAAAATTAGAAAACAAACTTCGCGAGATTCTCTGATCTGGATATTTTTCGGGACGGACAACTTGGCGCCTCCACATTCTCTTGCGAAGACGCCATTCCCTCCTTAACTTATGTCGATCGGGGTGGCATTACGGCGCCTGGCCCGCTCACGCCTTCATCAAGAGAGAAAAACCGATGCAATTCTATGCAGCCGAGAGAATCGGTCTGTTCATCGATGGCTCCAATCTATATTCGGCGGCACGGGCGCTGGGCTTTGACATAGACTACAAGAAGCTGCTGACCCTCTTCGCCAAGGAATGTCGCCTTATTCGCGCATTTTACTACACCGCTCTTATGGACGAGCAGGAATATTCGCCCATTCGCCCCCTGATCGACTGGCTGGATTATAACGGGTTTACCATGGTGACCAAGCCGGTCAAGGAATTCGTCGATCCGACCGGCCGGCGCAAGATCAAGGGCAACATGGACATCGAACTGGCGATCGACGTGATGGAGATGGCGCCGCATCTCGACCATGTCGTGCTGTTCTCCGGCGACGGCGATTTCCGCCGGCTGGTCGAGGCGGTCCAGCGCAAGGGGGTGCGGGTGACGGTGGTCAGCACCATCCGCTCCCAGCCGCCGATGGTCGCCGACGAACTGCGCCGTCAGGCCGACGTGTTCGTCGAACTCGAGTCCCTGCGCGACAAGATCGCCCGCGCGGTACAGGTCCCCCGGGTCGATGAGCGTGGCCTTTACGATGGCGAATGAGCCGGCCGCCCCCGGCCGCGACTGCCCGCTCTGTCCCCGGCTGGCGGCGTTCCTCGCCGCCAGCCGGACCGAGCATCCCGACTGGCACAACGCCCCGGTGCCATCGTTCGGATCGCTCGCGGCGCGCTTCCTGGTGGTCGGGCTCGCCCCCGGCCTGAAGGGCGCCAACCGCACCGGCCGCCCCTTCACCGGCGACCATGCCGGCACCCTGCTCTACCCCACCCTGGCCGCCTTCGGCCTCGCCCGGGGCGATTACGATGCCCGGCCCGACGACGGCTTCACCCTGACCGATTGCCGGATCAGCAACGCCGCCCGCTGCGTGCCGCCGGCCAACAAGCCGCTGCCAGCCGAATTGGCCGCCTGCCGCCCGTTTCTCGCCGCCGAGATCGCGGCGATGCCCAACCTGCGCGGCCTGCTGGCCCTTGGCCACCACGCCCACGACCAGATCCTCGCCGTACTCGGGCTCAGAAAGGCGCTGTACAAGTTCGGACACGGGGCGCGGCACGCTTTGCCGGACGGCAGGGTGCTGGTCGATTCCTACCATTGCTCCCGTTACAACACCAACACCGGGCGGTTGACCCCCGCGATGTTCGAGGCGGCGGTGCGGACCCTGGTCGCCGCGTAATACCGCCCGGCCGGGCCGGTGGAAAAACGCGCTTCGCGGCGGGTTGCCACCCGCGCCCGCGCGGAAGCGCAGCTTCCGCACCTTCAGTTTTTCTTCAAAAGAATCAAATGGCTGGAGGTCGGGGCGGCAGCCCGGAAATCGCGGCCGGGATAAGACCGGACGCGACTCAGGATCCGGCGGTAAAACGGAGACTGCGCCCCCGCTGCCCCAGCGCCTCGCGCAACTGCATCGGCGAGACCTCGAACAACTTCACCGAAAGAACCGGATTCCTCGCGTACAGCGACCAGAACAATTTAAGGTGGATCCGATGACGATCGCGCAGAACGATCTCAAAAAAATGCGCCTTCGAGTGTTTTATTTCCTCGATCCGAGTCACCAAGGACCAGGGGATGATTTTTTTGGAGACATAGGAAATGGAGATGCCGGTGCCATCCAGCCGCACCACCGGCGCCAGACACATCTGGATCCGGATAATAAAGAATATCACCAGCACGACACCCAGGTATAAGAACGCCCAAAAAACCAGCACATTGAAGACATCTTTTGGAATAAAAAGTAAATAAAAATTCCGGACCTCCATCCCCTTCATGGTAAAAATTATAAAATATACAATAAATAAAACCTTTTTCCCACAGTGACGCCAATAGGAAAATACCGTCAGCGACACCAGGACACCCGCCGTAATTTTCTCGGGAAGATGGTCGGCCTGCGGATTCCATTGCCGGATCACCACCCAGCCGAAAAGCAGCACCAGAAAAGTGAGGACGGTGGCGGCGAGAACCGAGACGAGGATCCACAAATCGCCGTCCTGAACACGGCCGTAAATCGGATCCTGGATTCTTGCCGGCGGGGAAGAGGAGACCTCCTCCGATCGGATTGAAACGGTCACCTTTCCTCCCGCCTTGCGTTCATGAGAGGGAAGATAGCCGGATCCCCGGCGGGTTCCAAGGGCCCACGGCCCTTGGCGGGGGCGGGCGGAGCCCGCGCCAGGCGGGCAACGCCCGCCCGCCCCTCGGCTCAGACGTAATCGTAAGCGTCGGCCGCCGCGCGCACCAGCGCCCGGGCCTTGTTGAGACATTCGGCGTGCTCGGTCTCGGGCACCGAATCCGCGACGATGCCGGCGCCGGCCTGGACCACCATCTGCCCGTCCTTGATCAGGGTGGTGCGGAGCGCGATGCAGGTGTCCATGTTGCCGTTGCCGTCGAAATAGCCGATCGCCCCGGCATAGAACGAGCGCCGCTCGCTCTCCAGTTCGTCGATGATCTCCATCGCCCGGATCTTCGGCGCGCCGGAGGTGGTGCCGGCCGGGAAGCCGGCCATCAGCGCGTCCATCGCGTCGCAATCGCCGCGCAGCTTGCCCTCGACGTTGGAGACGATGTGCATCACGTGGGAATAATACTCGACCACCATCTTGCGGGTGACGGTGACGCTGCCGATCTCGGCGACGCGGCCGACATCGTTGCGGCCGAGGTCGAGCAGCATCAGATGCTCGGCCAGTTCCTTGGGATCGGCCAGCAGATCCTCGACCAGCGCCTCGTCCTCGGCCGGGGTGGCCCCGCGCGGCCGGGTGCCGGCGATCGGGCGGATGGTGACCTTGCCGTCGCGCAGCCGCACCAGGATCTCCGGGCTGGAGCCGACGATCTGGAAGCCGCCGAAATCGAGGAAGAACAGGAACGGGCTGGGATTGAGCCGGCGCAGCGAGCGATAGAGCGAGAACGGCGGCAGGGTGAACGGCACGGTCAGACGCTGCGACAGCACCACCTGGAAGATGTCGCCGGCGGCGATGTATTCCTTGGCCTTGGTGACCATCTCGCCATAACGCTCGGGGCTGATGCTGGGCACCGGCACCGGACGGTGCTCCTCGCGCGGGCCGACGGCGAAGCGGCGCGGCAGCGGCCGCTCCAGCCCCTCGACCACCGCGTTGAGCCGCTCGTTGGCGAGGTCCCACGCCGCCTGGGCATCGAGCCCGGAGCGCGGCCACACCGGGGCGACGATGGTCAGGCTGCCATTGACGTTGTCGAACACCGCGGTGACGGTCGGACGCAGGAAGATCCCGTCCGGCACGCCGATGGTGTCGGGATTGTCGTCGGGCAGACGCTCGGCCAGCCGCACCGTGTCGTAGCTGAGATAGCCGACCAGCCCGGCCGACATCGGCGGCAGGCCGTTGGGGATGTCGATCCGGCTTTCCGCCACCAGGGCGCGCAGGCTGTCGAGCGCGCCGGAAGCCTCGGCCACCGGACAGGGGGCGAAGGCGTCGCGGTCGGAGCGGGCGTTGCGGTTGATCCAGGCGCGGTTGCCGACACAGCGCCAGATCAGGTCCGGTTTCATGCCGAGGATCGAATAGCGGCCGCGCACCGCGCCGCCCTCGACCGATTCGAGCAGGAAGGCGTTGGGCTGGCCGTTGGCGAGCTTGAGGAAGGCGGAAACCGGGGTTTCGAGATCGGCGACCAAGACCCGCCACACCACCTGCGGCCGACCGGAAGTGTAGGCGTCAGCGAAGGCGGTAAAGTCGGGCTTGGTCGTCATGATCACTCTTCGTTGCTCAGTTGTTGACGGTCCACCTTGACGCCGATCGCGGCGTTGAGGGCGGCGATGAACTGGTCGGCGACATCGTTGGCCAGATTCTGGGCGATGCGGCGACGCTCGGATTCGGCCGCCGGCTTGGCGGCCTGGGGATCGAACGGCAGGACCTCGGCGACCCGGGCGATCAGGGTGGCGCCGGGCAGATCGCCGCTGACCACCTCGCCGGGCTTGGCGGCGAACAGGCCGGCGATCACCGGCGGCGGCAGGGCCACCCCTTCGCCGCCCTGGCGCTGGAACGGCTTGGTCCGACTGGGGCGCAGTCCGGCCGACTGGGCGACGGTGGCGAGGGATTCGCCGGCCTTCAGCCGCTCGACCAGCTTGTCGGCCTTGGCGCGGGCCTGCTCGTGACGGCGCTCGGCCTGCCAGCGGGCGGTGACCTCGGCCTTGATCTCGGCCAGCGGACGCGGCGCGGGCGGGGTGACCTGATCGACCCGGACCAGGAAGTAGCCGTTGTCGGGCACCTCGGTCAGCGGGCTTTCGGTGTTGGGCTCGGTGTGGAAGGCGACGTCGAGGAACTGGTCGGACTTGGGCAGGTCGGGGACCGGCTTGCCGTTGGCGCCGCGCCCCTGGGCGTCGACCGCCGGGATCTTGGTCACCTTGAGGTTGAAGCGGCCGGCCGCCTCCTCCAGGGTGGCACCGCCGCCCAGCGCGTCCTCGAGCTTGTTCGACATCTCGGCCAGGGCGTCGAGCGCCTTTTCGCGGCGCAGGTCCTGTTCGAGCCGGGCGCGGACGTCGTTGAAGGACTGGACCTTGCCCGGCTGGATCGCGGCGACGCGGACGACGTGCCAGCCGAGCGCGGTCTTGACCGGCTGGCCGGTGGCGCCGGCCCCGAGCCGGAACACCGCGTCGGACAGCCCCTCGGGCAGGTCGCGGCGCTCGACCCAGCCGAGATCGATGATGTCGCGCCCGAGCGCCTTGGCGACGGCGGCGAGATCCTTGCCCTGGCCGAGCAGTTCATAGGCGCGGGCGACGTCGGACTGGCCGTCGATCACGATCTGCGCCACCTGCCGGCGTTCGGGGGTGGAGAATTCCTCCTGCCGCTGCTGGAACGAATCGCGCAGCATCGCCTCGTCGATGGCGATGCCGGCGGCGACGTCGGCCGGGCGCAGCAGCAGCACGGTCAGGGCGCGGCTCTCGGGGGCGATGAAGCGCTCGGTGTTGGCCTTGTAATAGGCCTCGAGGGTGGCGGCGTCGGGCGCGGCCGGCAGCGGCACGCTGGCATCGTCGAGCTGGAGCGTGTCGGCGGTGCGGCGCTCGCCGCGCCAGCGCAGCAGCGGATCGGCCAGCGCCGCCGGGGCGGCGAGGCCGCCGGTCAGCGCGTCGGCCAATTGGTTGCGCACCATGTTGCCGCGCTCAATGCGCAGGAAGGAGTCCTCGGACAGGCCGGCGCGGGCGAGGCGCGAGCGGAACAGCTCGCGGTCGAACTGGCCGCCCGGGCCGTGGAAGGCCGGGTTGGCGGTGATCCGGCGCAGGATCACCTCGTCCACCGCGACCAACCCGAGCCCCCGCGCTGCCTCGTCGATCAGCGAACGGGTGATCACGGTATCGACGGTGCGGTCGAGGATGCCGAGCTTGCGCGCCTCCTCGGCGGTCAGCTTGCCGCCGAACAGCGGTTGCAGCCGCTCGATCTCGCGTTTGAATTCGTTCAGCACCTCGGGCGCGGTCACGGCGGTGCGGCCGACCTCGATCGCCGGGCCCCGGCTGGCGCCGCCGCGAACGACGTCGCCCACCCCCCAGACCACGAAGCTGAGAGCGAGCAGGGCGAACAGAATCCTGACCACCCAGGTCTTTGAAAATCTACGGAAAACGTCGAGCATCGGCGGTGGGGGGTCCCGGGTTGGGGAAACGGCGGCCAGCCCCCGCGGGGAGGCGGCCACGCGCCAAGGAAGCCGCATCATAAGGACGCCCGGACTCGCCCGCAACCCGGAACTGCCCGGAAACCGGACAAGAAAAAGCGGTCTGCGCCCCCGCCCGCCGAGGAGATCCAAGGGCCGCCGACCCTTGGCGGGCAGGGGCGGAGCCCACCCGCTTGCCACCGCCCGGCCCCCATGCCATGCTTCCCCGGCAAACAAATGAGGGGGGCCTCGGGAGGAGCCAATGGGATTTCATCGTCATTTCGGCTTGCCGCAAAGCAACCGCAACCGCCCCGAGCGCTCTCCCCTGCCGGCTCTGCTGGTGTTCGGCGCCACCGTTCTCGCCGTGATCGTCGCGTTGCTGGTGATCGTCGCCGAGTTCTGACCCCGGCGCCCTGCCCCGCCCCGGTCAGCGGATCGGGGTCGAGGGCGGCACGAAGCCGAGCAGGTGATCGTTGCCCTCGTTGTAGGGCTGGGCGTAGCAGGTCGGCTTGGCCAGGGTGGTGTAGCAATAGACCGGCTGCGGCGGCGGGGGCCGGCCCGGCCAGTCGCGGCAATAGGCCTCGCCCCGTTCGGCCCGCGGGCTCGAACAATCCTTGTCGGTGATCCAGCCCCAGATGTGATCGCCGACGGTCTTGTGGGTGTTGATCAGGCTGAGCGCCTCGAACTGCATCAGCATGTAGGGATCGGCCACCTGGCCGGGATGCATCGACAGGCCATCCCGGGTCAAGAAGCAGCCGGCGAGCGGGACGATCAGCGCCAGCGCGGCCAAGGAGGCAACACGAGACACCATCTTCCCTGATCCCCTACCATGGTACTTTGTTGTATTGTGATGACCCGCCGGGGGTGAATCAATGGGCAGTTTCTGCCGGGAATTCCTCACCCTGGCCCGATTCCTGCCGAGGAGAGACAGCGCCATGGCGGCCGAAGCCCCGACCGACCGACTGGGCCTGGTGGCCCCCGACTTCACCCTGCCCGACAGCGCGGGCCGGCTGTGGAGCCTTGATCAGATCGCCGGAGCGCGCGGCACCCTGATCGTGTTCATGTGCAACCATTGTCCCTATGTGCTGGCGATCATCGACCGGCTGGTCCGCGACGCCGCCGAGTTGCAGGCGTTCGGCATCGGCGTCGCCGCGATCAATGCCAACGATGAAGCGGCCTATCCCGAGGATTCGTTCGCGGCGATGGCCCCGTTCGCCCAGGCCCACCGCCTGCCCTTCCCCTATCTGCGCGACGAGAGCCAGGCGGTGGCGCGGGCCTATGACGCGGTCTGCACCCCGGATTTCTACGGCTTCGACGCCGGCCGGGTGCTGCGCTATCGCGGCCGGCTCGATTCCTCCGGCCGCGAGCCCGCCGCCCCCGACGTCCGCCGCGAACTGGTCGAGGCGATGCGGCTGGTCGCCGCCGGCCAGACCCCGCCCGACCCCAAACCCTGCATCGGCTGCTCGATCAAGTGGCGGACGGAGGCGTAGCGCCCACGCCCCGGCCGAGCCCGCCGATCAACAGCCGCCATGCCGCCTCGAAAAAGGCCTCGCGGTCCTGGTCGCCGTGGAACGGGGCGATCCCCATCATCGCCTGATCGATCGCCCAGCCGGTGATCAGCCCCATCACCGCCCGCTCGGTGTGCTCGACGTCGCAATCGGCGCGGATCTGGCGATTGTGGCGCGCCGCCTCGAGCAGGCGGCGGATGGTGGCGAGATAGGGCTGGATCGCCCGGAACTGGACCCGGTTGACCAGTTCGGGAAAGCGCGAGGCCTCGGCCGCCAGCAGGCGGTAGACCGCGACCGATTCCGGCAGCACCACGAACTGGAGCAGGCTGCGGCAGCTTTCCTTCAGTGCCTGGAGCGGGTTGGAGATGTCCTTCTCGAACCGGCTGGCCGCCTCGACCAGCGGGGCGCACAGCCCGGCCACCACCGCCTCGAACAGCTTTTCCTTGTTGGGATGGCGGCGATAGATGCTGTTCTTGCCGGTGCCGGCCTGCTCGGCGATCTGTTCGAGCGAGGTCGCGGCGTAGCCGTTGGCGATGAACAGCCGGGTGGCGGCGGCCAGGATGCGGCGGTCGAGCGCCTGCGATCCCTCGGCGCTCGGCCGTCCCTGTCGCCCGCATGGATACGCCATCACCTCGGTCACGCCTCCCCTCCGATCAGAAATGGTGCTTGACGGCGGCGCCGCCAGCTTTTAGTGAAAACGGAACGGAACCGTATCGTTACGTTTTGATCCCCTCAAGCTTTTTTCGGTGACACATGAACAATCCAGGCGCACGCCCCCGCTCGGGCACCCCGCAGGCGGAGCATGACGGCGCGGAACAGGGGCGGACCACCCCGCCCCGCACCCGGCTGGTCTCGGCCATCGGCCAGGACAGCCCGCCGCCCGCCGCCGCCCCCGCCAACGAGGATGGCCGCGCCGCCGCCGGCGTCGCCGGGGCGATCGAGCGCGCCGGGGCCTGGCTGTTCGCGCGGCAGAAGGCGGACGGGCACTGGGTCGGCCGGCTCGAATCCAACGCCTGCATGGAGGCGCAATGGTGCCTCGCGCTGTGGTTCCTCGGCCTCGAGGACCATCCGCTGCGGCAGCGGCTGGGGCAGGCGCTGCTCGACACCCAGCGCGCCGATGGCTCGTGGGAGGTCTATCATCAGGCCGCCGGCGGCGACATCAACACCACGGTCGAGGCCTATGCCGCGCTGCGTTCGCTCGGCTACCCGGCCGACGATCCCCGGCTGGCGCGGGCCTGCGCCTGGATCCTGGCCAAGGGCGGGCTCGGCAAGGTGCGGGTGTTCACCCGCTACTGGCTGGCGCTGATCGGCGAATGGCCGTGGGAGCAGACCCCCAACCTGCCGCCCGAGGTGGTGTGGCTGCCGCGCTGGATGCCGTTCTGCATCTATAATTTCTCGCAATGGGCCCGGGCGACCCTGATGCCGCTGGCGGTGCTGTCGGCGCGGCGGCCGAGCCGTCCGCTGCCGGCCGAAAACCGCCTCGACGCGCTGTTCCCCGAGGGGCGCGAGCACTTCGATTACCGTCTGCCGGCGCGGGCCGGGGCCGGGCTGTGGGACCGCTTCTTCCGCGCCACCGACCGGGCGCTGCACCGGTTGCAGGATTTCGGCCAGCGCCATGGCCTGTCGCTGTGGCGCGGCCCGGCGCTGGCCCAGACGCTGGAATGGATCCTGCGCCACCAGGATGCCGACGGCGGCTGGGGCGGGATTCAGCCGCCGTGGGTCTACGGCCTGATGGCGCTGCACACCGAGGGCTACGCCGTCACCCACCCGGTGATGGCCAAGGGCCTCGCCGCGCTCGATGATCCGGGCTGGCGGGTCGATCGCGACGCGGCGAGCTGGATCCAGGCCAGCAACAGCCCGGTGTGGGACACCATGCTCGCCCTGATCGCCTGCGACGACACCGGCCTCGCCGAGCGCCAGCCGGCGGCGGTGGCCCGCGCGGTGCAGTGGCTGCTCGACCGCCAGATCCGCCGTCCCGGCGACTGGTCGGGCAAGCTGCCCCATGTCCGTCCCGGCGGCTGGGCGTTCGAATATGCCAACGACCAGTATCCCGACATCGACGACACCGCCACCGCCCTGATCGCGCTGGCGCCGTTCCGCGCCGACCCGGCGTGGCAGGCCAAGGGGATCGAGGAGGCGATCACCCTCGGCATCGACTGGCTGGTGGCGATGCAGAGCGAAAGCGGCGGCTGGGGCGCGTTCGACAAGGACAACAACCGCGCGATCCTGACCAAGATCCCGTTCTGCGATTTCGGCGAGGCGCTCGATCCGCCCTCGGCCGACGTCACCGCCCACATCGTCGAGGCCTTCGCCCGGCTCGGCCTGCCGGCCAGCCATCCGGCGATGGTGCGGGCGCTGGCCTATCTGCGCCGCGAGCAGGAGGCCGACGGCCCGTGGTTCGGCCGCTGGGGCGTCAATTACATCTACGGCACCGGCGCGGTGCTGCCGGCGCTGGCGGCGATCGGCGAGGACATGAGCCAGCCTTATGTCGGCCGCGCCTGCGACTGGCTGCTGTCGCGCCAGCAGGAAGACGGCGGCTGGGGCGAAAGCTGCGCCTCCTACATCGATCCGTCGCTGGCCGGGCGCGGCGACGTCACCGCCTCGCAGACCGCCTGGGCGCTGCTGGGCCTGCTCGCCGCCAACCGCCCGGGCGACCGCGCCGCGATCGAGCGCGGCTGCCGCTTCCTGGTCGAGCGCCAGCAGGGCGGCACCTGGGAGGAGCCGCACTTCACCGCCACCGGCTTCCCCGGCTACGGCGTCGGCCAGTCGATCCGCCTCGACGACCCGGCCCTGTCGGACCGGCTGATGCAGGGCACCGAACTGTCGCGCGCCTTCATGCTGCGCTACGACCTCTACCGCCATTATTTCCCGATGATGGCGCTGGGCCGGGCGGCGCGGCGCGGCATCGGCTGAGGCGGAACGGCGGCGGCCCCGGCCGGGACCGCCGCCCCCTTTCGCCCGGCCGGGGCTCGACTCAAGCGGGATTTGCCAAGCCGGCCGGGGCGGACTATGGTACGGCGCGGCTGGTGTCCGGCCACGAACCCCCCATGGAGAGCGTTTTGACCCAGTCGCAGCAGCACGACGACGCCGCCGCCGACCTTCTGATCCAGGAGGTCGAGACCGAACTCAGAAACGAACAGATGGCGCGGCTGTGGCGCCGACACGGGCCGATCCTGGTCGGCATCGCCCTGGCCGCCGTGCTGGGCGTCGCCGGCTGGCAGGGCTGGCGGGCCTGGGACAGCCAGCAGCGCAAGGTCGCCTCGCAGGACTTCACCGAAATCGGCGCCAGCCTGGACCAGGGCAAGCGCGACGACGCCATCGCCGAACTGGGCCGGATGGCCGCCACCGCCCCGAGCGGCTACCGCCTGCTCGCCAACATGCGCCTCGCCGACCTGCGCCAGCAGCAGGGCGACACCGCCGCCGCCGCCGCGATCTACCGCGCCGTCGCCGCCGACAGCGCCGCCGACGCCGCCTATCGCGACATGGCGACGGTGCGGCTGGGCTATCTCACCCTCGATTCGGCCGACCCGGCCGAACTGGCCCACCGCCTCGACCCGCTCGCCGCCGAATCGAGCCCGTGGCGCCATTCCGCCCGCGAGATCCTGGCCCTGCTCGCCCTGCGCCAGGGCGACCGTCCGCGCGCCGCCGAGATGTTCGGCCGGCTGGCCGAGGACCCCGCCACCCCCGAGGGGATGCGCCGCCGCGCCGCCGAGATGCGGGCGATCGCCGCCACCGGTCAGGGCTGAACCCGATGAGCGGCCGCGCTTCCTGGCCCGCTTTGGCGCTGCTGCTGGCCTCGGCCCTGCCGCTCGGCGGGTGCGATACCGGCTGGCTGGGCGAAAAGGCCGCGCCGCCGCTGCCGGGCAAGCGGATCTCGGTGCTGTCGCACGACAAGCTGCTCGAACCCGAGATCGCCGGCCCCGCCGTCCAGGTGGTGCTGCCCCCGCCCGAACCCAACGACGAATGGCCCCAGGCCGGCGGCTTTTCCAACCACGCCATGCACCACATGGAGGTGGCCGGCAACCTGCACGAGGCCTGGTCGAGCGATGCCGGCAGCGGCAGCGGCAAGCGCCGCCGCCTGCTCGGCCAGCCGGTGGTGGCCGAGAACCACGTCTTCACCGTCGATGCCGATTCCCAGGTGACCGCCTTCGACGCCCGCACCGGCAAGCGGCTGTGGCGCGCGGACACCATCCCCGACAATGATTTCGAGGTCTATACCAGCGGCGGCATCGCCTATGACGAGGGCAGGCTATTCGTCGCCACCGGCTTTGCCCAGGTGGTGGCGCTCGACGCCCGCACCGGCCGGCTGCTGTGGCGCCAGACCGTGTCGGGGCCGATGCGCGGCGCCCCCACCGTGCGCGGCGGCCGCGTCTTCGCCATCACCGTCGACAACCAGACCTATGCCCTGGCCGCCGATGACGGCGCGGTGCTGTGGACCCATTCCGGCATCGCCGAGATCGCCGGCCTGCTCGCCGGCAACAGCCCGGCGGTCGATGGCAACATGGTGGTGGTGCCCTATTCCTCGGGCGAGCTGTTCGCGCTGCGGGTCGATAGCGGGGTGCCGATCTGGCAGGATTCGCTGGTCACCATCCGCCGCACCGAGACGGTCGGCGCCCTGATGGACATCCGCGGCCGGCCGATCATCGATCGCGGCCGGGTCTATGCCATCAGCAACGGCGACATGCTGGTCTGCCTCGACCAGCGCACCGGCCGCCGGCTGTGGGAAAAGGAAATCGGCGGGGTGCAGAGCCCCTGGATCGCCGGCGATTTCCTGTTCCTGGTCACCACCCACAACGAAGCGATCGCGCTGGAGGCCAAGACCGGCCGGGTGGTGTGGGTGACCCAGATGCAGACCTGGAAGGACCCCTCGGACAAATCCGGGCGGGTGCTGTGGTCCGGGCCGGTGCTGGCCTCCGACCGTCTCATTCTCGGCAGTTCGAACGGACTGATGGTGGCGCTGTCGCCTTATACCGGCGATATGCTGGGCTGGCAGGAGGCCCCCGACGGGGTGACCATCCCGCCGGTGGTGGCCAATGGCACGCTGTACTTCCTGACCGACGACGCCGAACTCGTCGCCTATCGCTGAGTTGCAGGAACCCTTTTCCGTATGACCTTCACCGTCGCCATCGTCGGACGGCCCAATGTCGGCAAGTCCACCCTGTTCAATCGCCTGATCGGGCGCAAGCTGGCGATCGTCCACGATCAGCCCGGCATCACCCGCGACCGCCGCGACGGCGACGCCAGCCTGCTCGGGCTCGATTTCCGCGTCGTCGATACCGCCGGCTTCGAGGATGAGACCGACGACAGCATCGAGGCGCGGATGCGCCGTCAGACCGACCGCGCCGTCGCCGACGCCGATGTCGCCCTGCTGCTGATCGACGCCCGCGCCGGGGTGACCCCGCTCGACCGTCATTTCGCCGACCATCTGCGCCGCCAGCGCACCCCGGTGATCCTGGTCGCCAACAAATGCGAGGGCAAGGCCGGCGCCCCCGGCCTGTACGAATGCTACGCCCTCGGCCTGGGCGAGCCGGTGCCGGTGTCGGCCGAGCATGGCGAGGGCCTGCTCGAACTGTTCGAGGCGCTGCTGCCCCACGCCCGCAAGGCCGGGGTCCGCTTCGCCGACGAGATCGAGGAGGAGGAACGCCTCGCCGCCGAGGAAGCGGCGGCGCGCGGCGAGACCGAGGCCGCGACCGAGGGCGAGGGCGACGAGGTGATCGACCCCGCCCCCGAGCCCGGCCGGCCGCTGACGATGGTGATCGTCGGCCGCCCCAATGTCGGCAAATCGACCCTGATCAACCAGCTGCTGGGCGAGGAGCGGATGCTGACCGGCCCCGAGGCCGGGCTGACCCGCGACGCGATCGGGGTCGAATGGACCCACCAGGGCCGCGCGATGAAGCTGGTCGATACCGCCGGCCTGCGCCGCAAGGCGCAGATCCATGACGCGGTCGAGAAGCTGTCGGTCGGCAACACGCTGGAATCGATCCGCCGCGCCGAGGTGGTGGTGCTGGTGATGGACGCGGCGCAGATCCTCGACAAGCAGGACCTGACCATCCTGCGCCTGATCGTCGAGGAAGGCCGCGCGGTGGTGATCGCCATCAACAAATGGGACACGGTCGATCAGCCCCAGCAGGCGCTGGGCCGGCTGCGCGACCGGCTGGAAACCTCGGCGCCGCAGATCAAGGGAGTCCGCACCGTCACCCTGTCGGCGCTGACCGGGCGCGGGCTCGACCGGCTGATGGACGCGGTGATCGAGTCGTGGACGGTGTGGAACCGCCGGGTGCCGACGGCGCGGCTCAACCGCTGGCTGGCCGAGATGCTCGACCGCCACCCGCCGCCGGCCCTGCCCGGGGGCCGGCGCTACAAGATCCGCTACATGACCCAGATCAAGGGCCGGCCGCCGACCTTTGCCCTGTTCGCCACCCGGCCGGACGAGCTGCCCGAATCCTATCAGCGTTATCTGGTCAACGGCCTGCGCGACGCCTTCGACCTCCAGGGCGTGCCGATCCGCCTCTATGTCCGGGGCGGCCGCAACCCCTACGCCGAGGACTGATCCCGCGCCCCTTGCGCGTGACACACACGGGTTGCGCGGGCTCTGCCCGCCCCCGCCAAGGGCCGCAAGGCCCTTGGAACCCTTTCCCTTGCCCTTCGCGCGGCAGGCCCCCGCGCCCAAGCTGAAAGGCCGCTCCGCGCCCGACCACCCATGGGTTCCAAGGGCCTTGCGGCCCTTGGCGGGGGTGGGCGGAGCCCACACGCGGGGCAGCAACCAATACCTTCACCTGACACACCAATCCTCCCCTCTCCGGCATCGCCTTTCATTCTAATTTAGATCTTTGGCTTTAGTCTGTTTCGCGTGCCGACGCCTTGCCGGCCGCGCTGGCGCGACTCCGCCAACACTTAAAAATCGAAAAAACGACAAAAACCGGATGGAGACGGGAGAATGGGCGGGGATTTGGTGGTACCGGGACGGGAAGTGACGTTCGCCGACAACGAACTGATTGTCTCGAAAACCGACCTGCAGGGCCGGATCACCTATTGCAACGACGTCTTCGTCCGGGTGTCGGGCTATCGCGAGGCGGAATTGCTGGGGAAGCCCCACAATGTCATCCGCCACGCGGCGATGCCACGGACGATCTTCCGCCTGCTGTGGGAAACCATCGGGCGGGGCGAGGAAATCTTCGCCTACGTCGTCAACCGCTGCAAGAACGGCGACCATTATTGGGTGCTGGCCC
The DNA here is from genome assembly GCF_042683125.1 of Phaeospirillum tilakii. Taxonomy (NCBI): domain Bacteria; kingdom Pseudomonadati; phylum Pseudomonadota; class Alphaproteobacteria; order Rhodospirillales; family Rhodospirillaceae; genus Phaeospirillum; species Phaeospirillum tilakii. Next base: position 117,716 of record NZ_JBHUIY010000001.1, on the reverse strand, counting down.
ACGTCACCCCCGACTGGGCCGCCGATGGCAGCCCGATCGGCTACCATTCCAACCGCCGGGTGGCGCGGCGCGAGGCGCTGGCGGCGATCCGGCCGCTTTACGCCCGCCTCGCCGAGGCCGAGGCCGGCGCGGCCGACCGCAAGGCCGGGCTGGAGGCAGGCGGCGCGCTGCTCGAATCGATTCTGGCGGAAAAGGGAAAGAGCTATGAGCAGTTTGTCCTCGAACTCTAAGGCCCTGCTCGCCCTTGCCGTCGCGCTGGCCGGGCAGGCCGCCGCCGCCGTCTCGGCCGCCGCCCTCGGCCGTCCCGACCTCGCCCTCGCCGCCGCCCTGCCCGCCCTGGCGGTGATGGCGGCGGGCGGATGGGCGCTGGCCAGCCGCCGCGCCCTGCGCCGCACCGCCGCCACCCTGGCCGCCGCCGCCGATGGCGCCCTGCATGTCCGGCTCCATCCGGGCGGGGGCGGCGGCGAGGGCGAACTCCAGCGCGCCCTCAACCGCCTGCTCGACCAGACCGAGGCCTTCGCCAAGGAAATCGACGCGGCGATGCGCGCCGCCGCCGAAGCGCGGTTCCACCGCCGGATCATCGCCAGCGGCATGCGCGGCGAATTCGGCCGCTACGTCACCCGGGTCAACGCCACCCTCGACCTGATGAAAACCCAGTCCGAAACCCTGCGGATGTTCACCACCCGGATGTTGCAGAACGCGGTGACGATCTCGATGACCGTCAACGAGGGGGCGATCGCCAACGCCCGCATCGTCGGCGGGGTCCGCCGCGCCCGCGACGAGGCCCACGGCATGGCCGCCACCGCCGAGCAATTGCTGGCCAGCATCCAGGAAATCAGCAGCCAGAGCGAGGGCGCCGCCAGCCGTTCGGCCGAGGCGCGGGCGGTGACCGAATCGGGGCGGCGGGCGGTCACCACCGCGATGAGCGAGTTCGCCTCGATCGAGACGGCGGTGCATGACGCCGCCGGCCGGGTCGATGCCCTGGCCCGGGCCTCGGCGGCGATCGGCGACATCCTGGCCTCGATCGAGGAGATCGCCAGCCAGACCAACCTGCTGGCCTTGAACGCCACCATCGAAGCGGCCCGCGCCGGCGAGGCCGGCAAGGGCTTCGCGGTGGTGGCCGGCGAGGTCAAGAGCCTCGCCAACCAGACCGCGCGCGCCACCATCGACATCGGCGGACGGATCCAGAAGCTGCGCGACGAGATGGAAGGCATCATCGCCACGATGAAAAGCGGCTCGGAGGCGATCATGCAGGGGCGCGGCTCGATGGAGGCGATGGGGCAGCGGATGGAGGAGATCGGCCAACTGGTCGACGACACCAACCAGCGGATGGGCACGGTGTCGCGCATCCTCGGCGAACAGGCCGCCGCCACCACCGAGATCTCGGCCACCATCCACAAACTGGTCAGCCTGGGCGAGGCCAATGCCGAGGGGATCGAGCAGAGCACCCGGTCGCTCGGCAATGTCGAGGAGGAGGTGTCGGGCCAGCTCGCGCTGCTGATGGACCAGCAGATCCACAACAAGATCGTGATGGTCGCCAAGGCCGACCACGTGCTGTGGAAGAAGCGGCTGGTCGACATGATGACCGGCAAGGTCAAGCTGTCGGCCGACGAACTGGCGAACGAGCACACCTGCCGGCTGGGCAAATGGTATTACGGCTCGGGCTCGGCCCATTTCCACGGCCACCCCGCCTTCACCGAACTGGAACCCCATCATCGCGACGTGCACCAGAACGGCATCGCGGCGGTCAGGGCCTACAATGACGGCCATTTCGAGCAGGCGATGGCCTACATCGCCGAGGTCGAGAAGGCCTCGCAGGGGGTGCTGACCAACCTCGACCGGCTGATGGCCTGACACCGCCCATCCCTGACCAACCTCCTTTTTTAGAAAAAGGGAGAGGTCTGGAGGCGCCAGCCTCCAGGCGGGGGGCGGGGCGGCAGCCCCGCGGCGGGCTGAAACGGACCCCGCCCCCTAAATCTTGCCACGCCGCCCGCCCCCGCCTACCATCGCTCGCGATGAAAAAAGGCGGAGACGACCCGATCGTGACCCTGGGCGATGACGAAGGAACGATCGCGGCCTGCTTCGCCGCCGCCCGCGACGACCATCAGGCCGGACGGCTGCTCGACGCGGCGCGGCGGGCCCGGGCGATCCTGGCCCGCGATCCCCGCCATGCCCCCAGCCTGCATCTGCTCGGACTGGTGGCCGATCAGGCCGGACATTCCCGCCTCGCCCTCGGCCTGATCGAGCGGGCGCTGGCGCTCGACTGGCTGGCCGCGCCCTATCATGCCAGCCTCGGCATGGTGCTGCGCCGGCTGGGCCAGCCCCGGCGGGCGGCGGCGTCCTATGAATCCGCCCTCAGCCTCGCCCCCGACTGGGTCGAGCTTCAGGTGCAGGCGGCGCTGCTGTGGCGCGAACTGGGCGACACCACCCGCGCGGCCGAGGGCCTGCGCGCCGCGCTGCGGCTGCGGCCGGACTGGGCCGAACTGTGGTTCGCCCTGGGGCAGGCCGAAAACGAACGGGGCCGCCCCGCCGAGGCCGCCGAGGCATTCGCCACCGCGGTGGGGCTGCGCCCCGACGACAACGAGGCCCAGCTCGGGCTGGGGCTGACGCTGAAGAGACTGGGGCGGGTCGAGGAGGCCGCCGCCGCCTTCGCCACGGCGGCGGCGCTGCGGCCGGAGGATCCCCGCGCCCGGATCAATCTCGGCGCCACCCTGACCGCGCTCGGCCGGCTCGACGCGGCGGCGGCGGCCTATCGCGAGGCGGCGCGGCTCGATCCCGGCCGGGTCGAGCCCCACAGCAATCTCGGCATCGTCCTGCTCAATCTCGGCCGCCACGACGAGGCGGCGGCGGCGTTCCAGGCCGCGCTGGCGCTGCGGCCCGACATGGCCGAACTGCATTGCAACCTCGGCAACCTGCACAAGACGATGTGGCAGTTCGAGGCGGCGGCGGCCCGCTACCGCACCGCGCTCGACCTCAATCCCGGCCTCGCCGCCGCCTGGGTCAATCTCGGCATCGTCCACGCCCTGGTCGGCCAGCCCGAACAGGCCTGCGCCTGTTTCGAAAGCGCGCTGGCCACCGATCCCGGGCCGGACGACGCCCTGGCGATCCAGCGCAGCCTGCTGTTCACCGCCGCCAGCCGCGACGATCTCGCCCCCGAGGCGATCGCCGCCCTGCACCGCCGCTTCGGCCAACGCTATGGCGGGCGCGGCCCGCTGGCCCCCCGCCCCGCCGCCCGCACGGGAGAGGCCGGGCGCCGGCTGCGGGTCGGCTATCTCGGCTCGGATTTCCGCCGCCATCCGGTCGCGACCAACCTGCTGCCGGTGCTGCGCGCCCATGACCGCGCCCGGTTCGAGATCCATTGCTACAGCCTGGGCAGCCGCCGCGACGAGATCACCACCCAGTTCGAATCGCTGGCCGACGGCTTTCATCCGGTCGCCGGCCGCCCCGACGAGGCGATCGCCCGCCAGATCGCCGCCGACGGCATCGACATCCTGGTGGTGCTGGCCGGCCGCTTCGACCAGAACCGCCCCTCGGTCGCCGGCTGGCGGGCGGCGCCGGTGCAGATCAGCCTGTTCGACGTCGCCACCTCCGGTCTGGCCGAGATGGATTATCTGGTGGCCGACCGCCGGCTGCTGCCGCCGGGGGGGACGGAATATTTCACCGAACGGCCGCTGCGCCTGCCCCGGTTCTACCTCGCCGACCTGCCGCCGCTGCCGCCGCCCGGCCCGGAGCGCCAGGGAGCGCCGGTGTTCTGCTGCTTCAACAATCCGGCCAAGATCGGCCCCGCCACCCTGGCGCTGTGGGGCCGGCTGCTCACCGCCCGCCCCGACGCCCGGCTGGTGCTGAAATACATGGGGCTGTATGCCTCGGCCGAACTGCGCGCCCGCTTCCTCGCCGCTCTCACCGCCGCCGGCGCGACGCCCGACCAGATCGAGATGATCGCCGAGCATGACGACGAGGCCGGGTTCCTCGCCCGCTACCATGACGCCGACATCGCGCTCGACCCGTTCCCGTTCTCGGGCTCGACCACCTCGTTCCAGGCGCTGGCGATGGGGGTGCCGGTGATCACCTGGCCCTGGCCGCGGATGATCAGCCGCTGGAGCGCGGCGATGCTGGCCCCGCTCGGGCTCGACGAATTGATCGCCGGCTCGGCCGAGGATTATCTCGCCCGGGCGCTGGCCGCCGCCGACGGGGTCGCCGGCTGGCGGCGGCGACGCGGCGAGATCCGCGCCGCCCTCGCCACCTCGGCGCTATGCGACGGCCCACGCTGGACCCGCCAGCTGGAACGGCTGTATCGCGCGGTGTGGCGGCGGGCGCTGGGCGCGGGCTGAGCGCCCCGCTCAGCCCCCGACCGAGGGCGCGACCGGCAGCCAGAATTCGCGATTGCGCAGAATCAGGGTGGAAACGGTCTGCGTGCTGCTGCGATTGTCGCAGGACACCATCTGGGCGTGGGGAATCCCGTCCACGGTGACGCGGATCGCCACCACCTTCCAGCTTCGTCCGCGCGGATTGCCCGCCTTGACGAACAGATCGCCCTCACTGACACCACAACTGTCCCGACTGATCATTCTACCCCCGCATGGTCCCTTGGCCGGCGCGCCGCCCGCGCGCCCGACCGGCTGACCCGGCCGATCATTACAAGCCGCGACCAAAAAGGAAAGAGACGATGCCCGGGGAAAATCGTCGTTTTCGCCAACGCCGACCCGGGCGGGGATCATCGCGGGCATCCCCCCACCCAGGATCGCGCCTTGCGGGTCGGTCGGGCGCGACGGAGTGTTGTCGCGCCGGAAAGGCATGCGCCGAAACCGCTGACGGGATATGATCGGGGCCGTCATGACGTCGGCACAGTTTTCCCGGGGCGGAGAATTCATCGACCCCCGTCAGGAAGCCGCTTTCCGCCAGTCTCATCTGGACGAAAGCGGCCGTCGTCTGGTGCTTGCCTTCAAATGGGCCGCTCTGGTTAATATTCTATTCTATGCGAACGACCTGAGGTTTCTTTCCGGGCCGCATTTCCCGGCCGCTGTCGCGGCGCGGACCGACATCGTGCTTGCCTCGCTGCTGTGCTGGCTGCTGGCGCGGCGCGGCACCACCCTCGCCGGCCAGCATCGCCTCGCCCTGCTGTGGGCGGCGCTGACCATTCCGGCCTGCGCCGTGCTGGTCACCCCCCATTCCGAACCGGCCTTGCTGATCCTGTTCGTGCTGCCCCTGATCTATTACCTCCTGCTGCCGCTGCGCTTCGCCTGGGCGGTGGGCTGCGGCGCGGCCTGTAGCCTCGCCACCCTGGCCGGCTATGTCGCCGTCACGCCGCCGAGCCAGGCCGATCTCGGCGTCGCCCTCGGGGTGGTGACCGTCAACGTGGTGCTGGCCCTGGCCCTGGTCGGGGCCAACCGCGCCCATCGCCAGGAATGGGCCGCGCTGGCCTCGGAACGCGCCGCCCGCCAGGAATTGGCCGAGCACCGCGAGATGCTCAACCAGCTTCTCCTCGCGGTGCCGGCGCCCTTGCTGATCCTGGCCCTGCCCGAAGGATCGCTGATCCGCGCCAACCGGGCCGCGTTCGACTATTTCGGCCCCGCCGCCGGCGGATCCGGCACGGTCGAGGGGGCGCTGGCCCGCCGCGATCTGACCCGTCTGGCCGCCCTGCTGCGCCGCCACGGTCACGTCACCGGCTTTGAAACCCACCTCGCCCTGGCTGACGGCCAACGCCGCGACGTGCTGCTCGACGTCACCGTGGCCCCGCTCGGCCAGCGCCGCGCCGCCCTGGCGGTGGTGGTGGACATCACCGAGCGCAAACGGATGGAGCGCACCCTGCAACGGCTGGCCCTGACCGATCCGCTGACCGGACTGGCCAACCGCACCCGTTTCTTCGCCGCCGCCGCCGCCGAGATCCGCCGCAGCCGCCGCTACGGCCATCCGCTGGCGGTGGTGATGATCGACATCGACTTCTTCAAGCGCATCAATGACGGCTTCGGCCACGATGCCGGCGACCGCGCCCTGCGTGGGTTCGCCGGGCTGTGCCGCGCCCTGGTGCGCGATCAGGATCTGGCGGCCCGCATCGGGGGCGAGGAATTCGCCCTGCTGCTGCCGGAAACCGCCCCGCCCGACGCCCTGGCGCTGGCCGAGCGCCTGCGCGCGGCGACCGAGGCCGGCCAGGGCCTGGACGGCCTGCCGCCGATGACCGTCAGCCTCGGCCTCTCTTCGCTGCGCCCGGGCGAGACGGCGATCGACCCCGCCCTGTCCCGCGCCGATCAGGCGCTTTACCAGGCCAAACGGGGCGGCCGCAACCGGGTGGTCTGCGCCGATCCGCCCCGCCCCGAACGCAGCCAAGCCTGACGGCGGGCGGATTTACCCGTTCCGCCCCTCCATCGGGCGAATTTACCGAACCGGAACAGGCGGTCTCGATCAATTAAAATTCGCAGGCCGCTGCGGGATTCACCGGATTGTAAAAATGATCCCGGGCTGAACCGGGAGCGGACATTCCGCCGCTCCCCGGCCGCACCGCGTTCGGGGCGAAAGCGTTATGTATCCTTGCTTTATAGCGTGGGGAGCCAACCGACCCGAAAAAAAGAGCGGGTCGAAGCGGGAGTGACCCGGCATCTGGCACGGTGGTTGCTTTCCTAATAACCACGAAGACGGGCTGGGTCCGTCGCAGAGGTTCCACCGACTAGGGAGTTCCCCCATCATGACCCGCAAAGTCGCCATTTACGGCAAGGGCGGTATCGGCAAGTCCACCACGACGCAAAATACTGCCGCTGCGCTGGCCCACTTTCACAACAAGAAGATCTTCATTCACGGCTGTGATCCCAAGGCCGACTCCACCCGCCTGATCCTCGGCGGCAAGCCGCAGGAGACCCTGATGGACGTGCTGCGCGAGCAGGGCGCCGAGAAGGTGACCTTCGACAAGGTGGTCAAGACCGGCTTCATGGACATCCAGTGCGTCGAGTCCGGCGGGCCGGAGCCGGGGGTTGGCTGTGCCGGCCGTGGCGTGATCACCGCGATCGACCTGATGGAATCGCTCGGCGCCTACACCAACGACCTCGACTTCGTCTTCTTCGACGTGCTGGGCGACGTGGTGTGCGGCGGCTTCGCGATGCCGATCCGCGACGGCAAGGCGCAGGAAGTCTACATCGTCGCCTCGGGCGAGATGATGGCGGTCTACGCCGCCAACAACATCTGCAAGGGCCTGGTCAAGTACGCCAAGCAGTCCGGCGTGCGCCTGGGCGGCATCATCTGCAACAGCCGCAAGGTCGATGGCGAGCGCGACTTCATCGAGGAATTCACCTCGGCGATCGGCACCAAGATGATCCACTTCGTGCCGCGCGACAACATCGTGCAGAAGGCGGAGTTCAACAAGAAGACCGTCACCGAGTACGACAACAAGGAAAACCAGGCGCTGGAATACGCCACGCTGGCCAAGAACATCATCGAGAACACCGACTTCGTCATCCCGAAGCCGCTGTCGATGGACCAGCTGGAAGTGATGGTCGAGAAGTACGGCCTGCTCGACTGACGCCGCCCTCTCCGGCGTCAGGCGGCGAAGCGTTCGATCGGGACCGGGGCGTCTGTCTGCCTGCCTGTCTCGCTCACCCCCGATTAACGCTTCGCCGCGCGCCGGCGCCGACCGCCCGCCCATTCCGCGAGGAGTTCCCCCTATGCCGTATCATCTGTTCAAATGCAGTGAATGCATCCCCGAGCGGGGCAAGCATGCCGTGATCAAGGGTCCGGGCGAAGACCTGACCCACGCCCTGCCGCTTGGCTATCTCAACACGATCCCCGGGTCGATTTCCGAGCGCGGCTGCGCCTATTGCGGCGCGAAGCACGTGATCGGCACCCCGATGAAGGACGTGATCCACATCAGCCACGGCCCGATCGGCTGCACCTACGACACCTGGCAGACCAAGCGCTACATCAGCGACAACAAGGACTTCCAGCTCCATTACACCTTCGCCACCGACGTGCGTGAAAAGCACATCGTGTTCGGCGCCGAGAAGCTGCTGAAGCAGAACATCGTCGAGGCGTTCAAGGCCTTCCCCCACATCAAGCGCATGACGATCTACCAGACCTGCGCCACCGCGCTGATCGGCGACGACATCGACGCCATCGCGGAAGAGGTGATGGAGGAGATGCCCGACGTCGACATCTTCGTCTGCAACTCGCCGGGCTTCGGCGGCCCCAGCCAGTCGGGCGGCCACCACAAGATCAACATCGCCTGGGTCAACAAGAAGGTCGGCACCGTCGAGCCCGAGATCACCAGCGACTACGTCATCAACTACGTCGGTGAATACAATATTCAGGGCGACCAGGAGGTGATGCAGGACTATTTCAAGAAGATGGGGATCCAGATCCTCTCCACCTTCACCGGCAACGGCTCCTATGACGACCTGCGCGCGATGCACAAGGCGCAGCTCAACGTGCTCGAATGCGCCCGCTCGGCCGAATACATCTGCAACGAGCTGCGCGTCCGCTACGGCATTCCGCGCCTCGACATCGACGGCTTCGGCTTCGGCCCGCTGTCGGCCTCGCTGCGCAAGGTCGGCATGTTCTTCGGCATCGAGGACCGCGCCGAGAAGATCATCGCCGAGGAAACCGCCAAGTGGAAGCCCCAGCTCGACTGGTACAAGGAGCGCCTGAAGGGCAAGAAGGTCTGCCTGTGGCCGGGCGGCTCCAAGCTGTGGCACTGGGCCCACGTCATCGAAGAGGAAATGGGCGTCAAGGTGGTGTCGGTCTACACCAAGTTCGGCCACCAGGGTGACATGGAAAAGGGCATCGCCCGCTGCGGCGAAGGCGCGCTCGCCATCGACGATCCCAACGAGCTTGAAGGCTACGAAGCCCTCGAGATGCTGAAGCCCGACATCATCTTCACCGGCAAGCGCCCGGGCGAGGTGGCCAAGAAGGTCGGCGTGCCCTACCTCAACGCCCACGCCTACCACAACGGCCCCTACAAGGGCTTCGAAGGCTGGGTCCGCTTCGCCCGCGACATCTACAACGGCATCTACTCGCCGATCCACCAGCTCGCCGCGCTCGACATCAGCAAGGACGAGATCCCGACCGACCGGGGCTTCGCCACCACCCGGATGCTGGCCGACGCCAGCCTCGACCCCGAGGTCGCCAACGATCCGAACCGGTGCGAATACACCGGCCAGTATGACCTCGTCAAAGACCTGCGCTCGCGGACCTATCCCGAGTTCCCGCGCAAGGCCGATGCGGCCGAATAAGGAGCTGACCCCATGAACGAACTGAGCAAGGACCGGGTCGAGCAGCTTCTCGACTGCATCATGAAGAATTGCCTGTGGCAGTTCCATTCCCGCGCCTGGGACCGCCGACGCCAGAACGAGGAAATCCTCAAGAAGACGGCACAGCTTCTGTGCGGTGAAGAGGTCGATCTCAGCACCCCGCATGACCGCTGCTACCACGTCGACGCCTACTGGCTGGCCGAGGCCTATCGCAAGGACTATCCCTGGATCAACGCGATGTCCAAGGACGAGATCAAGGCGTTGATCAAGGCCCTGCATGAGCGGCTCGACTTCGTCACCATCGACGGGTCGCTCAACGAAGAACTCACCGATCAGAAGTACTAGGAGGGCTCCCCCCATGTCCTGTGAAATGAAGCTCAAGGAGCGGATCGGCACCATCAATCCGATCTTCACCTGCCAGCCCGCCGGCGCCCAGTACGCCTCGATCGGCCTCAAGGACTGCATCGGTCTGGTCCATGGCGGCCAGGGCTGTGTGATGTTCGTCCGCCTGCTGATCTCGCAGCACCTCAAGGAGAGCTTCGAGATCGCCTCCTCCTCGGTCCACGAGGACGGGGCGGTGTTCGGTGCCCTCAACCGGGTCGAGGAAGGCGTCGACGTGCTGCTGATGCGCTATCCGCACGTCAAGATCATCCCGATCATCACCACCTGCTCCACCGAGGTGATCGGCGACGACGTCGACGGCGTGGTCACCAAGCTCAACAACGGGCTGCTGAAGGAGAAGTATCCGGGCCGCGAGGTCCATCTGATCCCGGTGCACACCCCGTCCTTCGTCGGTTCGATGGTCAGCGGCTACGACGTCGCGGTGCGGGACTTCGTCAAGTACTTCTCGCAGAAGAACAAGCCCAGCCTGAAGATCAACCTGATCACCGGCTGGGTCAATCCGGGCGACTGCAAGGAGCTGAAGCACATCCTGTCCGAGATGGACATCGAAGCCAACGTGCTGTTCGAGATCGAGAATTTCGACTCGCCGCTGGCGCCCACCAAGGATGTCGTCTCGCATGGCGACACCACCATCCAGGACCTGATCGAGACCGCCGACGCCCAGGGCACCATCGCGCTCAACCGCTATGAGGGCGGCGCGGCGGCCAAGTACCTCGAAAAGCGCTGGGACGTGCCGGCGATCATCGGCCCGACCCCGATCGGCATCCGCAACACCGACACCTTCCTCGCCAACCTCAAGGCGATGACCGGCAAGCCGATCCCCGCCTCGCTGGTCAAGGAACGCGGCATCGCCATCGACGCCATCACCGACCTGGCCCACATGTTCCTGGCCGACAAGAAGGTGGCGATCTACGGCAACCCCGATCTGGTGATCGGCCTGGCCGAGTTCTGCCTCGACCTCGGCATGAAGCCGAAGCTGCTGCTGATCGGCGACGAGAACCCCGGCTACGCCGATGATCCCCGGCTCAAGGCGTTGCAGGAAAACGTCACCCACGAGATGGAGATCATCACCAACGCCGATTTGTGGGAACTGGAAGACCGCATCAAGAACAAGGGCCAGGAATTCGACCTGATCCTCGGTCACTCCAAGGGCCGCTTCGTCTCGATCGACTACCAGATCCCGCTGGTCCGGGTCGGCTTCCCGACCTACGACCGCGCCGGTCACTACCGTCACCCGGTGGTCGGCTACAACGGCGCGATCTGGCTGGCCGAGGCGATGGCCAACGCCCTGTTCACCGACATGGAGTACAAGAAGAGCCGCGAGTGGATCCTCAACGTCTGGTGATATCCCCGGGGAATGGGATGTGGGCTCCGCCCACACCCGCCGGGGCCGCAAGGCCCCGGACCCCGTGACCCTTCTCCCCCCCCGCCCTTCGGCAGGAAAGGTCGCCGCCATGAAGATCGCCGCCTATGTCGATCAGTCCGGCCATGTCACCGGGCTGTTTTCCCCCGGCTCGCTCCGGGTCTACCAAAGCCAGGGCGATGCCTGGGCCGAAATCGGAGCCTTCGCCCTCACCGTCGATCCGGCCCAGGGGCTGGGGGCGATGAAGGCCCGCCTGCGCGACCTCTGCGCCCTGCCCGAATTGCAGGATTGCCGGGTGCTGCTGGCCGAGGGCCTGACCGGAATCCTGCCCACCCTGCTTGAATCCTTCGGCTTTCATTGCTGGAGCAGCGACGGCTACGCCAAGGCCCTGCTCGACGAGGTCGCCGGCCAGGAGCGCGCCCGCGCCGAGGCCGAGGCCGCCGCCCAGGCCGAAGCCTGTGCCAGCGCCGAGGCCTGTGGCACCACCACCGGCGGCGGCGGCTGTGGCGGCGGCTGTGGCGGCGGCGGCGGGACCTCGCGCCCGATCGGCCTCGGCCTGCCGACCCTGCCCGAGCCCGAGGCGCTGGGCGGTGGCCGCTTCCACCTCGACCTTGCCGCCGCGCTGGCCGGCGGCGGCGGGCTCAATTCACGCGATATCCTGCTGCCGTTCCTGCATCGCGGCGGCTTCGAACGGCTCGACCTCGATTGCGACCACCTGCCGCGCTGGTTCGGGCCGACCCTGGCCGAACTGGGCCTGACCGCCACCACCGAGGCGGCCGGGGCCGGGCTGCATGTGGTGGTCCGGCCCCGCCCCGGCGCGGAGCGTCCGGCATGAGTGGGGACGACGACACCCTCCCGGCCGAGAGCGGCGAGGACCTGCCCCCGCTGCTCTATTTCCTCTGCGGCCTCGACCTTCACCCCGAGGTGATCGCCCAGCGCTGCCGCAACCCGCGCTATTTCGGCCTCGCCACCCTGCCCGACCACGCCCTCGCCTTCCGCGGCTACAGCAAGCGCTGGGACGGGGCCGAGGCCACCGTGGTCGAGGCGCCGGGACAGACCCTGTTCGGCGCGCTGTACTGGCTCGACGCCGAGGATTCCGAGCGGATCGATTTGTGGCTGGGGGTGCGGTTCAACGGCACCGGCAGCGCCTTTCATTTCCCGGTCGAGGTGATCGACCAGGACGGGGTGATGCAGGAGGCGCTGATGCACAAGCCTGACAGCCTCGGCCCGCCCGGCCTGCCCAGCCGGGAATACCTCGCCCTGCTGATCGCCGGGGCCGAGGCGCGCGGCCTGCCCGCCCCCGAGATCGCCCGGCTGAGGGCGACGGCGTCGAAGCCGGCCGCCTACCCGGTGCCGCGCCGCAACCTGCTCGACGAGATCGATCTGGCCGGCGCCCTGCCCTGCTCGGCCTGCGCCAATTTCATCAGTCAGGACGAGGAAATGGACCAGGACACCGGCGAGGGATTCTGACCCCGCGCCGGCCGCCACGAAAAGGCCGCATTGGCGGCGCAGGCTGCGTTCTGCCTTCGAAAGAAGAGGAGGCCGCGATGAAAGCCTTGACCGTTTGCGGCGCCGCCGCGCTGGCCCTGACCATCACCCTGTCGGGATGCGCCACCCCCGAGGCCGGCCCCGCCCCCGGCTGGGGGCAGCCGGCCGCCCGCCGCGCCGGCCCGCCGGTCGCCATCGGCAACGGCCTCGGCAGCGAATTCGGCAATTACCCCGCCCGTCCCGATGGCGTGGCGACCGGAGCCAATGGCGAGACATGCACCCTGTTCGACTGGGACCGCCCGCTCGGCCACGATCTGGCGCTGCGGCTGCGCTCGGCCTCATGCGAGGCGCCCGGCCGGCCCGGCACGATGGTCTCGACCGAACTGTCGCGCGCGGTGATCCCGCTGGCCGCCAGCCCGCTGCGGACCGATTCGACGGTGACGCCGCCGCTGTAACCCGGATCAATATCCTCCCTGGTTGCTTCTTGACGCCAATGGGATAATCATTGGCTGAAATCGCCGCCGGGGGCCGCCGATGATCCAGCGCCCGTTTCCCCTTGCCGTCGCGGCCGCCGCCCTGATGCTGGCGGCCGCGCCACCGTCCCGGGCCGAGCCGCCCAGTTTCGACTGCACCCACGCCACGGGCAACGTCGAACAGGCGATCTGTGCCAGCGCCGACCTGTCGGCGCGCGACCGAGCCCTCGCCGCCAGCTTCGCCCAGGCACTGACGCAGTTGCCCGAGGACGGGCAGCAGGCGCTGCGCAATGGCCAACGCCAGTGGCTGCGGCTGCTGCATCGGTCCTGCGACGGCAGCCACCGCCCGGACGACGGCGACAGGGCGACGTGGCAGCAGGAATGCCTGACCCGCACTTACGAAATGCGCCAGAACCAGCTCGACCACACGGTCGAGCGACAGGGCGGACTGGTGTTCCGCCGGGTCGACCGTTTCGCGGTGTTCCCCCTCCCCCGCACCCCGCTCCCCTACGAGAATCCGGCCACCCTGGCGGTGTCCTACCCCCAGCTCGTCACGCCGGACACGCCGTCCCGGCAGGCATGGAACCGGGCCATCGCCGCCCGCTTCGACCGGATCACCGGCGACGCGGCGGAAGACGTCGCGATCGATTACCGCCTCGGCTGGGTTTCGCCCCGGCTGATCTCGCTCGAGGTCAGCGACTACCGCTTCGGCCATGGCGCGGCACATGGCAATGAAACCATCAGCCAGAGCCACTGGCTGCTCGAAGCCGGGCGTCCGCTGCGTGCCGGGGACCTGTTCCTGCCCGGCCGCGACTGGCGTCGGGCGATCGCCACCCATTGCCTCCAGGAGCTGTCGCGGCGCCCGCGCACCTGGGCCGAGAGCGCCGCCAAGCTGGCCCCGATCGCCGGCGATCCCGCCCGCTGGAGCTTTGGCGCCGACGGACTGACCATCCATTTCGATCCCTACGAGGTCGCTTCCCACGCCGATGGCCCCCAGCAGGTGCTGGTGCCGTGGGACCTGCTGCGCCCCTATCTGGTCGCCGATCCGCCGGTTCCGGTCCGCTAGGCCGGCGATCCTATCCCCATTGTTGTCGTAATCCCCCGACCAACAGCAACAATTGGGGGGCGGGATCGGTGGGAAAAACCGAACTCATCCCCATTTTCCGTGGGGAAAACTGTGGAAAACCACGTGAGATCGGCAGTTTCCCTGGCGATTTCACCGCCGCCCAATATTTAGGCACCGCCACGCCGCCCCAGACCCGCCGTCCCGCCCCGGGGGATGGAACAATGCGGCACGGGAGTCTTTCCCCATTTTTGGTGGGAAACGCTGTGGAAAACCGGGTGGGATTGGCAGTTTTCCTGGCCGGGGCCTGCCAGCCCGCTTTTTAGGCACCACCACGGGGCGGTGCCTGCCACGCGGGCGTTCACGGCGTGCAGAAACGGGAAAGGGCCAGGAATCCAAGGGCCTGCGGCCCTGGGCGGGCGCGGGCGGCGCCCGCCTCGTTCAGGTGACGTCCGCCACCCCGGTGACGCCGCGCCGGACCAGCGCCCCCCGCAAGGCGCGCTGGCCGCGCCCCAGCAGGGTTTCCACGACGGCGACCGGCAGATCCATCACCTCCGCCACCCGGGACACCGACAGGTCGGCGAAATAATGCAGGGCCAGCGCGGCGCACTGACGGCCGGGGATCTCGGTCAGGGCTTCGGCGATGATGTGGTCGCGCTGGCGGGCCTGAACCAGATCGGGCCGGACGGAGGCCTCGCCCCGGCTCCGGCGACAGCGGTCGAGGCTGGCATTGAGCACCCCGCGATAAAGCCAGGTCGAAAAGCGGGCCTCGCCCGGCCAGCGCCCGGCCAGTTCCGACACCTTGAGCAGGGTTTCCTGCAGGATTTCGTCGGCCTCGTCGGGACGGCGGGTGACCCGGACCGCCAGTGCCAGCATCGAGCGGACGTGGCGCGCCACCAGCACGGCGAAGGCGTCGCGGTCGCCGCCGGCGATCGCCGCCAGCAGACGCTCGTCGCCGACCCCGGCGAAGGCGACGCTCCGCTCCGCCACGTCCGGATCCGCGCCGGCCGCCGCCCTGACGGCCTGATTGTCACGGTCGTGCCCCACCCCATCCCCTTTTCTCGCCGGCCGGCGCCACCCCGCCGGCTGCCGCACTGTCGGCGCTCCGCCGCCGAAACACCATCCGGCCGGCAGAAACCGACACCCTGCCGAAGGATCTGGCGGCGCGGCGATCCCGCAGCGGGACTCAGCCGCCGACCAGACGGTAGCCGACGCCGTGCACGGTCAGAATGATCGCCGGGTGGCGGGCATCGCTTTCGATCTTGCGCCGCAGACGACCGACCAGCACGTCTATGGTACGGTCGATCACCGCTTCTCCGTCGTGCTGAGTGAGATCGAGCAGCTGATCGCGGCTGAGGGCGCGGCCGGGATGGCGGGCCAGCGCCGCCAGCACGTCGAATTCCCCCCGGGTCAGCCGCACGTTTTCCCCCCGGGGCGACAGCAGCTGGCGGGAATCACAGTCCAGCGTCCAGCCGGCAAAGCTGTAGACCCCGCTGCCGGACCGTTCCGCCGCCATGCTCGGCCCGACCCGGCGCAGCAGGTTGCGCACCCGCACCGCCAGTTCGCGTGGATTGAACGGCTTGGTGATGTAATCGTCGGCGCCGATCTCGAGCCCGACGATGCGGTCGGTTTCGTCGTCGCGCGCGGTGACCAGGATGATCCCCATCGTCGATTTGGCCCGCAATTCACGGGCGAGGATCAGGCCGCTCTCGTCGGGCAGGTTGATGTCAAGCAGCACCAGATCGGGCAGGGCATGGGCGATGATCGACTTGGTCTCGTGGACGTCGCCGGCCTCGCTGACCTGGAACCCTTCGGCCGCCATATAGGCAGCCAGCTTGCTCCGGGTGACCGGGTCATCCTCGACGATCAGGACATGCGCCTTACCCGCCACCACGCCCTCCTCCCGCACCAACTCTACCGGAGGCTATTCACCAAACATTTATATCGTATTACCGCGTTTTTCAATCTCAGGCAAAAATCCGTTGCCGGGGCGGGATTATAACGAAATCAACGGGAGGGCCCGCCATGGCCGGCGGCGGTCTCCCCCGCCCAGCTTCTTCCGGCCCACGATTCCTCCGCCATGACCGCCTCGCCCAGCCGCACCTACCAGCCTTTCGCCCGCCTGCTGCCGTTTCTCGGCGCGGCCGGGGTGGTGATGGTGTGGCTGTTCGGCGCCGATGGACTCGAGCCGCTGGCCCGCCGGCTGCCGCTCGGCGGCCTCGACGCGCTGGCCTGTCCGGTGCCGTTCGAGGTCGGCGAAATGGTGGCGACGGTGCTGCTCGGCCTGATCGGCGGCGGCCTCGGGGTGGTCCTGACCCGGGCGATCCGCCACCGCGCCCCGCATCCGGCCCGGCCCTCGCCATGGCGGCGGCGCGAGCTTGACCTGGGCGGACGCGGCCGGCTGCGCCAGCGGCTCGACGAACTGGAACGGTTCGCCGACATCGTCCGCACCGACCTCCACCCGCCGATCCAGCAGATGCTGCGCTCGGCCCAGTTGCTGGCCGCCACCGACCGGGGCGGGCTCGACGATGCCGCCCGGCTCTATCTCGGGCAATTGCTCGACGGGACGTTGCAGGTGGCCGAACTGCTGGCCGGGCTCGACCGCCTCGCCGCCAGCGCCGAGGCGGTCGGCATCGCCCCGGCCGGACCGCTGGCCCTGGCCCGGCGCCGTCTGGCCGCGACGCTGGGCCGGGCCGACGCCGTGCTGGTGGTCGGCCCGTTGCCGCCGGTGCTGGCGGTGGCCGAAGACCTGACCGAGATCTTCACCCGCCTGCTCGATGAGGCGGTGCGCGACCGCCCGCCCGGACAACGCCCGGTGCTCAACCTCGCCGCGACGACGGAGGAACGGACCGTCCTGTTCCATCTGCGCGGCGGCAACCCGCCCGGCGAGGACAGTGCCGACGGTGCGGCCGAGCCCGGCCTCGGGCTGGCGCGGCGGCTGATCGAGCGGCTGGGCGGCCAGCTGTGGCGCGAGGGGGACGGCACCCTGGCCTTCACCCTGCCGGCGGCGCCGGCAACCGGTGCGGCCGAAGACTGAAGCAGCCCGCGCCGCCAGGTCCTGGCCGGCCGCCATCCGCCTCAATTTCCTGACGATTTTCTCAAGAGCGCAGGGCGCCGCCCTGCACCCGCCAAGGGCCGAGGGCCCTTGGAACCCAGGTCTTTGCCTCAATCCGGAAGGAACCAAAATACCAAAAATTATCATAAAAACCAAACATTTGCCATTATAGCGGGTGGTCATTATCCTGCGCGCTTCCTTTAGGACTTTCGTGACGAGACGATGATCCCGCCCTGACCGCCCCCGCCCGTTCCGACGGTCCCCACGCCAGCGCCGCGATCGCGACCGCGATGGCCTGATCCCCCGGCCCGTCCCGCCCATCCATTCCCGGACCGCTCGCCAGAATCCCGGCGAAACCATCCGCCCCATCGGAGAGGAGAACCTCGGCCATGCGCGCGCGCGCCCTCTTTTTGCTTGCCACCGTTTCCCCCCTCGGCCTGCTTGCCACCCCCGCCGCCCGTGCCGACGACGGCATCAACCGGGCGACGGAGATCGTCAACGGCACCAGCTACAGCAACAACGGCGCCAACCTCGCCGGCGCCACCGGCGACGACGGTACCGGCACCGGCTGGGGCGGCGACGGCACCACCGTGGCGGTGACAGGCAGCGGCAGCCACGTCACCCTGACCGGCGGCACCATCACCGGCGGCACCGGTGGAGTTGGCGCCACCGGTGCCGACGGCGGCATCGGCACCACGGTCCACGTCGAGAGCACCGCCGACCTCACCACGGTGACGATCGGACACGGCACCACCGTCCAGGGCGGCACCGGCGGCGCGGGTGGGGCCGGCGGCACCGGCGGCGCCGGCTTCGCGATCGTGGTCGATGGCACCAACACCACCGTCGACAACAGCGGCACCGTGCTCGGCGGCACCAGCACCACCCCCTATTTCGGCGCCGCCGCGATCGGCGGTCCGAACTCGACCCTGTACAACCGGGCCGGCGGGGTAATCGACGGCCGGGGCGGCTGGGGCGTCGGCCTCGCCGGCACCGGGGTTTTGCTCGACAATGCCGGCACCATCCGCACCAGCGGCGGCAACCGGGCGGTGCTGGTCACCGATCCCGAGGTCCACGGCCAGCCCGCCGCCGTCGTCAATCAGACCACCGGCAGCATCAGCGGCGGCGACGGCCAGCAGACCCCGACCGCGGCGAAGGCCGGCAGCGGGATCGAGGTCGATGACACCGTCACCGGCGTGGCGATCATCATCAACCGGGGCACCATCACCGGCGGTGCGGGCGGGACCGGCTATCTTGCCGGCGCCGCCGTCGACATCCGTTCGGCCGGCACCACCACCATCGACAATTACGGCACCCTCGCCGCTGGCGCCGCCGGCGACGCCACCCTGCCGCGCATCGCCCTCGGCCTCGATCAGACCCTGCACGGGGTGAGCTTCATCAATTACGGCGGCAGCATCGACGGCGGCATCGCCACCTCGCAACACGGCGACCTGCTCAATTTCCTGGGCGGCCGGCTCAACGGCGACATCTACGGCAACGCCGCCGGAAACTCGACCGGCGGAGGCGCCACCGTGACGTTCGTCACCGGCACCACCACCCTGGCCGGCTCGATCGGTCAGGCCATCGGCGAGTCGGTCACGGTGCAGGGGACCACCACCTATTGGGGCCCGGTCAAGGAGATCGTGGTCGCCAACGGCGCCACCCTGGCGTTCGACGCCGACAGCAGCCTGCATGCCGGCGCCCTCAGCTTCCGCAATGGCGGCACGCTCGACCTCGGCACCCACCAGGTCCATCTGTACCGCTATGCCGGGCTGGGCGTCAGCGGCACCGACAGCGGGGCGATCGGGCTGCGCACCACCATCGACACCACCGCCGGCCGCCACGGCACCCTGGTGATGACCGAGATCGGCGGCACCGCGAGCCCGCTGTTCGCCAGCAACGCCCCGACCATCAATCCGGTGGTGATCGGCAGCGTCGCCACCGGGGCACAGTACATCGTGATCCAGGACAGCAACGGCCGCGCCGTCGCCAACCTGCCGTCGGTGGTCAATGGCGGCGGCTGGCGCTGGAGCGTCGCCAGCGTCGGGACCGCCGCCGGCTCGACCGCCGCCGACACCGACGGCTTCCTGTTCCGCAACGGCGCCAGCGCCGCCGGCGACAACACCACCAACATCGTCCTCACCGCGCTTGGCCGCAACGTCGCCGGCACCGCCGGCGGCAGCAACGGCGCGGCGGTGCAGGCGCTGGCCGGCTATGGCGGCGGCAACAACGGCCTGCTGGCGCTGTCGCAGGCGGTCAACGACCTGACCGCCCCCGCCGACATCCAGCGCGCCGGGGCCCAGTTGCGGCCCGAGACCACCACCAACACCGCCCAGGCGGCGATGGGGGCGGTGACCCAGGCGGTCAACACCATCGCCGCCCGCGCCGATGCGGTGCGCACCGCCGCCGCCGGCTACGGCACCGGCATCGCCACCGGTGAAACCCCGGTCGGGCTGGGGATCTGGGGACAGGCGTTCGGCGCCACCGCCAGCCAGGACAAGCGGGCGGAGATCGACGGCTACGATGCCGACACGGTCGGCCTCGCCTTCGGCGGCGATCTCAAGGTGATCGGGCCGCTGCGGGTCGGGCTGTCCTTCGCCTATGCCCGCACCAACGTCGATGCCACCGGCGACCGCAGCGGCAGCGGCCAGGAGATCGATTCCTACGTCACCAGCCTCTACAGCAGCTATTCGGCCCGGCGCTGGTATCTCGACACCAGCCTGACCTACGGCTACCACCAGTACGATTCGACCCGCGCCGTCACCTTCGCCGCCGGCAACGCCCAGAGCCTGACCGCCAGCTATGGCGGCCGGCAATTGGGGGCGCGGGCCGAGGCCGGGGTGCCGCTGCCGCTCGGCCGGGTGCTGGTGACCCCGCTGGTCTCGTTCGCCTACAACAACCTGCGCCAGGACGGCTACACCGAGCGCGGCGGCGCGGCGGCGCTGGTGGTGGGCTCGTCCTCGACCGATTCGCTGCGCTCGGGGCTGGGCGCCAAGCTGTCGAGCAAGGCCGCCACCATCGGCAATTGGGAAATCCGCCCCAACGCCCGGGCGGTGTGGCTGCACGAATTCGACGGCTCGGCCCCCACCCTGACCGCCGGCTACGTCGCCGGGGGCAGCGCCTTCACCACCCCCGGCAACGACACCGCCACCGAGCATGTCGATCTCGGCGTCGGCATCGATCTCGCCTCGGTGCGCGACATCACCCTGTCGGCCCGCTACGACGCCGATCTGGCCGATCGCTATGTCGGCCATTCCGGCTCGCTGCAAGTCCGGGCGGAGTTCTGACCATGCCCCCCCTCCCCCGGTTCCACCGCGCCCGGCTGGCCCGCCCGCTGGCCGCCCTGCTGCTGCTCGGCGGGCTGGCCGGCTGCGCCAGCCTCGACCGCGACGCCAACGCCGAGGCGATCGCCGCCCCGGCCGGGCTCAAGCGGATGCTGATCCGCACCGACCCGTTCTGGCTGACCACCTTCGCCCGGCTGAGCGACCCGGCCCGGCCGGTGACGGTCTATATCGAGGGCGACGGGCTGGCGTGGCAGTCGCGCAGCGAGCCGTCGCGCGATCCGACCCCGGCCGAGGCCCAGGGGCTGGCCCTGGCCGCCGCCGACCCCGGCGCCAACGTGGTCTATCTCGCCCGCCCCTGCCAGTTCACCGCCCGCGCCCGCAACCCGTCCTGCACCCCGGCCTACTGGACCGGGCGCCGTTTCGCCCCCGAGGTGATCGGCTCGATCGGACAGGCGCTCGACCAGATCGCCGCCCAGGCCCCCGGCCAGAAGCTGCATCTGGTCGGCTATTCCGGCGGCGGAGCGGTGGCGGTGCTGGCCGCCGCCCGCCGCCAGGACGTCGCCTCGCTGCGCACCGTCGCCGGCAACCTCGATCCGGCCGAGGTCAGCCGGCTGCATCAGGTCTCGCCGCTCGACGGCTCGCTCGATCCGCTCGCCGCCGCCGGGGCGGTGGCGCGGATCCCGCAGCTTCATTTCAACAGCGCGACCGACCGCGTCATCCCGCCGGCGATCGCCGAACGCTTCGTCGCCGCCACCGGCCCGGCCTGCGCCCGCGCGGTGACGGTGCCCGGCCCCAGCCACGATCGCGGCTGGACCGAACGCTGGCGCGGCCTGCTGGCGACCGAGCCGGTCTGCCGCTGAGCCCCCCGATGCCGGCCGGTGTCGGAAAATCTGTCATGATTCATTAACTCCGGCCGGCTCGGGAGCGCCTATATATTCCGGGCTCAGATTGTCGAGAACCGAACCCGGTTTTTCAGCAAGGAGCCTTTCATGAAGTTCCCGACCCACCTGATGATGACGACCGCCCTGGTCGCGGCGACCATCGCGCTGGCCCCGGCCGCCGAAGCGCGCGACCAGATCCGGATCGTCGGATCGTCGACGGTTTATCCCTTCTCGACCACCGTCGCCGAGCATTTCGGCAAGGCCGGCAAGTTCAAGACTCCGGTGGTCGAAAGCACCGGCACCGGCGGCGGTCTCAAGCTGTTCTGCTCGGGCGTCGGCCCGGACTTCCCCGACATCACCAACGCGTCGCGCCGGATCGAGCCGTCCGAGGTCGAGACCTGTGCCAAGGGTGGCGTCACCGCGATCACCGAGGTGGTGGTCGGTTATGACGGCATCGTCTTCGCCAATTCCAACCAGGGCCCGACCTTCACCCTGACCCGCGACCAGATCTACCGCGCCCTGGCCAAGGACGTGCCGGTCGACGGCAAGCTGGAAGCCAACCCCTACAAGAAGTGGTCGGAAATCGATAAGAGCCTGCCCGACATCGAGATCCAGGTGTTCGGCCCGGCCCCCAACCACGGGACCCGCGACGCCCTGCTCGAGCTGGTGATGGACCCGGCCTGCGGCAAGCATGCCGAGATCAAGGCGCTCGACAAGGACGCCAAGAAGAAGGCCTGCCACATGATCCGCGAGGACGGCGCCTTCATCGAGGTGTCGGAATCCTACAACGTCACCCTGCAGAAGATCGAGGCCTCGCCGACCGCTCTCGGCGTGTTCGGCTTCAGCTACCTCGACCAGAACCGCGACAAGGTCAAGGCCGCGACCGTCGACGGCATCGAGGCGACCTTCGAGACCATCGCCGGCCGCACCTATCCGGTGTCGCGCCCGCTGTACTTCTACGTCAAGAACGCCCATGTCGGCATGATCCCGGGCATCAAGGAATTCGTCAGCGAATTCGTCTCGGACAAGGCCTCGGGCAAGACCGGCTACCTGTCGGAAATCGGCCTGATCCCGATGCCCGACGCCGAGCACAAGGAAGAGGCCAAGAAGGCCACCTCCTTCTCGCCGCTGAAGCTGTAGTCTCCGGCGGATCGGTCGAGCGCGGCGCTCCCCCGGGGGGCGCCGCGCTTTCTTTTGGCGGGCTGCCGCCCTGCGCGCGCATAAACAGGTTAGGCGGGCTGCCGCCCGCCGGCCCGCTTGGAGGCTGGCGCCTCCAAACCTCCCCCTTTTTTGAAAAAGAAGGGGGTCCGGGGCATCGCCCCGGCCGGGTGCGGGCGGGAGCCCGCCCAGCCTCTCCCGCCCCCCGGCAAAGGGGCCTATACTCCGCCCCCGGCACGGCAACGGAGGGGGAGCGGATGGACGCGGCGGCGCAGCGGGAGGTGATCGCCTTTCTGGCCGATCCGGCCAGCCATGGCGGCGCGGCGGTGGAGCGGATCGACACCCACATCTCGACCCTGTTCCTGGCCGGCGAGCGGGTGTTCAAGCTGAAGAAGGCGGTGCGGCTGCCGTTCCTCGACTACACCGACCCGGCCGAGCGCCACCGCTGCTGTTGGGCCGAGCTGGAGCGCAACCGTGCCAACGCCCCCGGCCTCTATCTTGGCGTTGCCGCGATCACCCGCACCACCGACGGGCGGCTGGAATTCGACGGCACCGGCCCGGCGCTCGACTGGGTGGTGGTGATGCGCCGTTTCGACGAGCAAACCCGGTTCGACCACCTCGCCGCCGCCGGCCGGCTCGACAATGAACTACTCGACGGGCTGACCGACGCGGTGGTGGCCTGTCACGCCGCCGCCCCGCCCCGCCCCGACCTGGGCGGGGTGGCGCCGCTGGCGGCGGTGATCGACAGCAACCACGCCGCCCTGACCGCCGCCGCCCCGGCGATCCTCGACCCGGCGGCGATCGCGGCGCTGACCACCGCCTGCAAGAGCGCGCTCGACCGGCTGGCGCCCCGGCTGGAGCGGCGCCGGACCGAGGGACGGGTGCGCGCCTGTCACGGCGACCTCCATCTCGGCAATCTCTGTCTGTTCGAGGGACGACCGACCCTGTTCGACGCGATCGAGTTCCGCGACGATTACATCGCGATCGATCCGTTCTACGACCTCGCCTTCCTGCTGATGGATCTCGGCCAGCGCGGCTTGGCCGCCGCCGCCAGCCGGGTGATGAACCGCTATCTCGACCGCACCGGCGATTACGACGGCGCCCCGACGCTGCCGCTGTTCCTCGCCCTGCGCGCCACCATCCGCGCCCACGTCACCGCCACCATCGCCCTGGCCGCCCCGGTGGCGCGGCGCGCGGACCTCGCCGCCGAGGCGCGGGCCTATCTCGCCGCCGCCGCCGCCGCGCTGGCCCCGCCGCCGCCCCGGCTGGTGGCGATCGGCGGGCTGTCGGGCAGCGGCAAATCGCGGCTGGGGCGCGATCTCGCCCCGCTGCTGGGCGTGCCCGGCGCGGTGGTGGTGCGCAGCGACGCCCTGCGCAAGCAATTGCTGGGCGCGGCGCCGGAACAGCGGCTCGGCCCCGAGGCCTACAATCCGGCGATGTCGCGCCGCACCTACCAGGCCCTGGGCGAGACCTGCGCCGCCCTGCTGGCCGCCGGCTGTCCGGCCATCGCCGACGCGGTGTTCGCCCGCCCGGACGAACGCGCGGCGATTGAGGCGGTGGCCACCGCCGCCGGGGTGCCGTTCGCCGGCTTGTGGCTGGAGGTCGCCCCCGAGCAGGCCGCCCGCCGCATCCGCGAGCGCCGGCCCGAATTGTCCGATGCCACCCCGGCGGTGCTGGAACACCAGTTGGGCTACGATCTCGGCCCGATCGCCTGGGGCCGGATCGACAGCGGCCAGGACAAGCCTGCCACCCTCGCCGCCGCCCGCGCCCTCCTCGGTTTGTGAGGGCCTCGGTTGCGCCGAAGCGCGATTTGCATCGCTTTCCACCCGGCGCATAATGAGCGCCGCATTCGGCAGAGGGGGAGAAACACCATGCCCGCTTTCCGCACGATTTTGGTTCCGGTCGGCGATTCCGGCACCGCGCTCGGCGTTCTCGACGCCGCGCTGGGGCTGGGGCGCCGGTTCGGCAGCCATGTCACCGCGCTGCATGTCCGCACCGATCCGGCGCTGGCGGTGCCGCTGATCGGCGAGGGCCTGTCGGCCGCGATGGTTGATGAGATGATTTCGCTGGCCGAGACCCAGGCCGCCAAACGGGCCGAGACCGCCCGCGCCGCCTTCGAGGAAGCCCGCCAACGCTTCGACGTGCCGCTCGCCAGCAGCCCCGACACCGAGGGCCTGTCGGCCGAATGGGTCGATGTCACCGGCCGCGAGGAGGACGAAGTGGTCCGGCGCGGCCGGCTGTCCGACCTGATCGTCTGCGGCCACCCCGAGGGCGACGAGGAAATCCCGGCGATGACCACCCTCAACGCCGCCCTGCTGACCGCCGGGCGGCCGCTGCTGCTCTGCCCGGGCCGGCCACCGGCCCCGTTCGGCCGCAAGGTGGCGATCGCCTGGAACGGCAGCACCGAGGCCAGCAACGCCGTCGCCT
This sequence comes from Phaeospirillum tilakii, assembly GCF_042683125.1. NCBI lineage: Bacteria > Pseudomonadati > Pseudomonadota > Alphaproteobacteria > Rhodospirillales > Rhodospirillaceae > Phaeospirillum > Phaeospirillum tilakii. The sequence continues at coordinate 92,895 of NZ_JBHUIY010000001.1, read as the reverse complement.
GGGCGATGCCGTTCCTGCGCGAGGCCGAGTCCGTCACCCTGCTGACCGTCACCGAGCATGCCAACGGCCCGATCGCCGCCCCGGCCGGCGACCTCGCCGCCTATCTGGCCTGGAACGGGATCGCCTCGGCCACGGTGGCGGCCCAGGCTCCCACCTCCCAGGCCGGGGCCGAATTGCTGCGCCAGGCGGTGGCCTGCGGTGCCGACCTGCTGGTGATGGGGGCCTACACCCACTCCCGCCTGCGTCAGTTGATCCTGGGCGGCGTCACCCGGCGAATCATCGCCAATGCCCCGATCCACTGCCTGATGTGTCACTGATGCCGTCCGGCCTCGAAGGACCCGTGGGGTCCTTCGAGGCCGGAACGGTGCAGGAGACGGCGCCGACTTGGCGCCGCGCCGCCCGGATTCGGCCGAGATCCCGGCGAGAAAAACCCAGACGTGAAATGACAGGAAGGAAATGATCGCCCCTGATCTCGGGCCTTGACCCGAGGGGAGACACCGGCGTTCACCCATGTTTTTCTTTGATTCACAAAACAAGAGTTGAAAATTTTCAATCGCGCCATTGATTGTTTTTTGAATTTTTCATGGTACTTTTGCCGCATTTAAGGACACAGCATCCGTCGCGGCACCGCCCCCGGCCGGACGCCACCGTATTGGGAGCTACGCGATGAGCAGCCTGTTCCGCAAGCGCGGCCCGGATTTTCTCGATCTGGCCCGGCAGAGTTTCTTCGAACACACCCCCGACAGCGTGCTGGTGATCGCCGACGGCCGGTTCGTCGAATGCAACGCGGCGGCGGTCCGCCTGTTCGGCTATCCCGACAAGCCGTCCCTGCTCAATCTGACCCCGCAGCAGATGTCGCCGCCGGTGCAGCCGGACGGCCAGCGTTCCGAGGACAAGAGCGCCAAGCTGATCGGCGAGGCCCTGACCCACGGCAGTACCCGGTTCGAATGGCAGCATCGCCGCGCCGATGGCAGCGATTTCCCGGCGATGGTCTCGCTGGTCGCCACCAGCCTCGATGGCCGGCCGGCGGTCTATACCGTGATTGCCGACCTCAGCGACGTGCTGGCGGCGCGCGAGGCGAAGACCCATACCCTGCTGGGTTCGATCCAGCGGTTCGAAAACGAAGCCGCCTCGGCCCTGACCACGGTCGGCGGCGCCGCCCGCCAACTGGAATCGACCGCCCAGGCGATGAGCGCCACCGCGCTCCAGACCCGCAATCAGGCCGGCAGCGTCGCCAGCGCGACCGAGGAGACCTCGGGCAGCGTGCAGACGGTGGCGACCGCCGCCGAGCAGTTGGCGGCCTCGATCCGCGAGATCGCCCGGCAGGTCGAGCAATCGAACCACGCCGCCCAGACCGCCGCCGAGGAGGCCGACCACACCAGCCACACCGTGCAGGGACTGGCGGACAGTTCGGCGCGGATCGGCGCGGTGGTGCAGTTGATCAACGATATCGCGGCCCAGACCAACCTGCTGGCCTTGAACGCCACCATCGAGGCGGCGCGGGCCGGCGAGGCCGGCAAGGGCTTCGCGGTGGTCGCCAACGAGGTCAAGGGGCTGGCCAACCAGACGGCACGGGCCACCGAGGAGATCGGCAGCCAGATCGGCGCGGTGCAGACCGCGACCCAGCAGGCGGTGGTGGCGATCAACAGCATCGTCGGGCGGATCGGCGAGATCAACCAGATCGCCACCGTGATCGCCTCGGCGGTGGAGGAGCAATCGGCGGCAACCGCCGAGATCGCCCGCAACGTCCAGCAGGCCGCCGGCGGGATCCAGCGGGTGTCGGACAATCTGGGTGGCGTCAACGCCTCGGCCGCGACCACCGAGGGCGCGGCGGGCGAGGTGCTGACCTCCAGCCGCTCGCTGACCCAGCAGGCCGGCGCGCTCCGCACCCTGATCGACAGCTTCCTGCACGCCGTCCGCGCCGCCTGAACGGCGGAAAAGCGGGAACCGGGAGCGAAAGCCCGCTCAGTCCGGCGCCGGGGGAGTTGGGGCCGGCGCCGCCGCCTCGCCATCGAGGGCCAGAACCAGGGCACTCTGGGCGGCTTCAAGCTCGGCCAGCCGGGCCGCGATCAGCCTGGGGTCGCCGTCCGGCCGCCGCAACAGGTCGTCGAGGATCTGCGCCGCCTCGAACAAGGCGGTGAGACCGAGATTCCCGCTGGCGCCCTTCAGCGAATGCACCGCGCGTTCGGCCGTGGCAGGATCGCCCGCCGCCAGGGCGCTCTTGATCTCGGCGATGTTTTCCGCGTTGCCCTGCCGCAGCAGACGCATCAGCTTCAGATATTTGTCGCTGTTGTCCCGCAGCACCCCCAGCCCCCGCGCCAGATCGATCCCGCCGGTCGCGGCGAGCCGGGCCAGGATCGAATCGACGGACGCCGTGGTGGCGGGATCGGGAACGGGGACGGGAACGGGCTCGGCCGGCGGGGCCTGGGCGGGCAGCCAGTGCAGCAGGGTGGCGTAAAGCGCGTCGGGATCGACCGGCTTGGCGATGAAATCGTTCATCCCGGCCTCCAGGCAGGCGGCACGGTCCTCGTTGAAGGCGTTGGCGGTCATCGCCAGAATCGGGCGGTCGCCCTGGCCCGGCAGGGCGCGGATCGCCCGGCTGGCCTGGAGCCCGTCCATCTCCGGCATCTGCATGTCCATCAGGATCAGCGCGTAGGTGCCGGTCCGGGCTTTCTCGACCGCGGCGCGGCCGTTCTCGGCGACCTCAACCGACAGCCCGACCGCCTGCAACAGATCCTGGGCGACCACCACGTTGAGCGGATTGTCCTCCACCAGCAGGATCGGCGCGCCGGGAGGACGGCGGCGCAGATCCTGCTCGGCGCAGGATGGCGGCCGCTCGCCGGCCGACATCACCGCCTGACCGCGTTGCAGCCAGGCGGTGAACCAGAAAATGCTGCCCTGGCCGAGACGACTGTCGCAGCCGGCGGCGCCCCCCATCATTTCCGCCAGATGCCGGCTGATGGCGAGGCCGAGGCCGCTGCCGCCGAAACGGCGGGTGGTGCTGTTGTCGGCCTGCTCGAACTCGTGGAACAGACGGCCGATCGCCTCGGGGGCGATGCCGATCCCGGTATCCTCGACCGAGAACCGCACCTTCAGCCGGTCGCCGTCCTCTTCGAGCAGATCGGCCTTGAGGGTGACGTGGCCGCGTTCGGTGAACTTGACGGCATTGCCGGCGAAATTGAGCATCGCCTGCCGGATCCGCAGGGCGTCGCCGCGCAGCCACAGCGGGACATGGTCGGTGTCCACCCGGATTTCGAGCCCCTTGGCCCGGGCGGATTCGCCGATGATCGAGGCGGTGTGGTCGAGCACCTGGGCCAGGGCGAAATCGGTCATTTCCAGCGACAGCTTGCCGGCCTCGATCTTCGACAGATCGAGGATGTCGTTGATGATCGACAGCAGATGCTTGCCCGAGGCCTCGATCCGGCTCAGCCGCTCCGCCTGTTGCGGCGTCAGCCCGTCCTTGCGCAGCAGGTGAACCAGCCCGGTGATGGTGTTCATCGGGGTACGGATCTCATGGCTCATGTTGGCGAGGAAGGCGCTCTTCGACAGGTTGGCGGCCTCGGCCGCCTCCTTGGCCCGGCGCATCTGCAATTCCAGTTCCTTGCGCGCCGACAGGTCGATGTGGGTGCCGACCGCCCGCAGCGGCTTTCCGTCCGCGTCGCGCACCATCACCTTGCCCCGGCTGAGGATCCATTTGTAGCTGCCGTCCTTGCAGCGCATGCGGAATTCGAGTTCGTAGGCCCCCACCGTCGCCAGCAGGTGACCGGCGCGGGCAACGGTCTGGTCGCGGTCCTCGGGATGCAGCCGGCCGACCCAGGTCTGGTTGGCGTCCTCGACCAGTTCATCCATTTCGAAGCCGAGCATCCGCTTGTAGGCCCGGTTGAAGTAACAGGCGTTGGTCTGGGTGTTCCAGTCCCACAGCCCGTCATTGGTGGCGTCGAGCGCGTATTCGAGCCGCTCGCGGTCGAGCGCCAGTTCGGCCAGGGTCCGGGTCAGGGTCTGCGTTCTCTCCTCGATCCTGGCTTCCAGCTGCTGCTGGTATTCGATCAGCTTCTGCTCGGCCCGCCGGCGGCGCCGGTTCTGGACCGCCAGCGCGGCGGTCAGACCGGACAGCAGCAGAAACACGCCAAACGCCGCCAGGACGAGGTCGCGGTAATCGGCCCAGATCGAAGGCGGACGGTTGAGAAACAGGGTGGTGTCGGGCAGCCGCCCCGGATCGCCCCCCCACCGCCGCACCTGCTGCCAGTCGAACAGCAGCTGTGACGGCAGGGCGATGCGGTCGTCGCCGACCTGGGACGGAGGGGCACCGGCCAGCAGGGCGGCCCCGATCTCGCCCAGGCGGCGGCCGACCGTCGCCGGCATCACCACCGAGCCGCCGACCAGACCCCGACGGACATGGGCGTCATACAGCCCCAGCACCGGGCCATTGGCCTGCCGGGCCACCTCGGTGGCGACATCGGCCGGAATGAAGCGGCGCCCGGTGCGGTCGGTGAAATAATCCGCCAGCAACACCAGAGTGTCGGGTGGCGCCGTCGCAATCCGCCGCAACATCTCCTCGTGGGACAGCGCGGCGGTGTCCTCGACCTCGACCGGCGCGCGCGCGGCGGGGAGCGCCCCGGCCACCGCGGCGCGGAAGGTGGCGTTCTGGGCCGGATTTCCCACCACCAGGATCAGCCGCCGGGTCGCGGGAAAAAGCTGGAACCCGGAGCGGAGCGTGGCGGTGATGTCGTAGCGGTTGACCACGTTGAGGACGGGGTGCGGCGCCCCGCGCCACGCCACCGAGGGACTGACGATCAGGGTGGACAGCACCGGCAGGCCGGACGGCAGCAGGTCGTAGCCCTCCTGGGCCAGGAATTCCAGCGCCGCCTGGTTTTCGGTGATCACCAGACCAACGTTCTTCCCTGCCAGTTTTTCGCGCACCAGCCCGGCCAGGAGCGCGCGCCGCTGCGGACTGTCGGCGCGCTGGAGGTCGAGATGCTCGACATAGACGTCACGGGTGGACACCCCGTTTTCCCGCAGGGTGGCGAGGGTGCTGGCGATCAGGGCGTCGGCCACCGGCAGGCCATATTGCGCGCCGACCAGGAACAGTACCGCCTTGCCCTCGCCCGGCGCCGGCGGCGCGGCGAGGACGACCGCCGGGACCAGATGCAGGACCAGGATCGCCGCAAGGAGACGGATCAGGCCGGGCAGAGGCTGGATCGGGCGAAAAGACAGGATGGCCGGCCTCCCCCGCGAGCCCGTCGCCGCTGTTGCCATCGCATACTCTCCCCGCGCGTGATCTCCAGCTTGCAGCAACGAAACCAGGGCTTTTGGCGAAGAGGCGCCGTTTCGATTTTTATCCCGAACGCGGCCGGTCTGTCAAAAATGGGGCGGTCCGCCGGCGGCGGAGCAAAGAGCCCACGGACAAGAGAGATGGGGCTTTTCCTGATTTTTTCCAGACGGCGACTGGCCGGGCCAGTTCGGGACCAACGGTCCAGCCGCCGCCGACGACCTCACGGGCATGAGCAAAATCCGCTGTCCCCGGGACGAACCGCCCATGGAGCCATCGGGGCCAATGATGTCAGGAAGAATAGCGCGCCCTCGGAAGATTGGTGCCCCGTGCCGGAGTCGAACCAGCATGACCGGAGGTCGCCGCATTTTGAGTGCGGTGCGTCTACCAATTCCGCCAACGGGGCCTGTTCCGAGGGCGCGGCGGAATAGCCTCTAGCACAGGACGCGCCGCCCCGCCATACCAAATCGCTCCCCTGCCGCCGATAAAGCGGTGAAATGGACCGCCTTTCCTTGACTTGCTTCGGTTTCGCCGTAGACTCAGCCCCCCTCGCCCGTCCAGGACGAGGCCGAGCCCCCAACAGAAGAGTTGCTCCATGGTCGCCATCACCCTGCCCGACGGTTCGATCCGCCGCTACGAGTCCCCCCTCTCCGGTCTGGAGCTGGCGCGGGACATCGGCACCGGCCTCGCCAAGGCGGCCCTGGCGATCACCGTCGATGGCGTCGCCCGCGACCTCTCCTTCCGGATCGAGCAGGACGCCGCCGTCTCCATCCTCACCGCCAAGAGCGGCGCCCCGGCGCTGGAGCTGCTGCGCCACGACGCCGCCCACGTGATGGCCGAGGCGGTCCAGGAGCTCTATCCCGAGACCCAGGTCACCATCGGCCCGGCGATCGACAACGGCTTCTATTACGACTTCGCCCGCCCCACCCCGTTCACCCCCGAGGATCTGACCAAGATCGAGCAGCGGATGGCCGAAATCGTCGAGCGTGACGAGGCGATCAGCCGCGAGGAATGGGACCGCGACGAGGCGGTCACGTTCTTCGAGGCGCGCGGCGAAAAGTACAAGGCCGAGCTGATCGCGGCGATCCCCGCCGGCCAGACCATCAGCCTCTACCGCCAGGGCGACTTCATCGACCTCTGTCGCGGGCCGCATCTGCCCTCCACCGGCAAGCTCGGCAAGGCGTTCAAGCTGATGAAGCTGGCCGGGGCCTACTGGCGCGGCGATTCGCGCAACGAGATGCTCCAACGCATCTACGGCACCGCCTGGTTCGACAAGAAGGAGCTGGACGCCTATCTGCACATGCTGGAGGAGGCGGAAAAGCGCGACCACCGCCGTCTCGGCCGCGAACTCGACCTGTTCCACCAGCAGGAGGAGGCGATCGGCGCGGTGTTCTGGCACCACAAGGGCTGGACCCTCTACCGCGCGGTCGAGACCTACATCCGCCGCCGGCTGGAGGCCAACGGCTATCTCGAGGTGAAGACCCCGCAGCTGGTCGATTACTCGCTGTGGGAGGCGTCGGGCCACGCCGACAAGTTCGCCGAGAACATGTTCACCATCACCACCCAGGATGACCGCCACCTCGCGGTCAAGCCGATGAACTGCCCCTGCCACGTCCAGATCTTCCGCCAGGGGATCAAGAGCTACCGCGACCTGCCGCTGCGGATGGCCGAGTTCGGTTCCTGTCACCGCTACGAACCGTCGGGGGCGCTGCACGGCATCATGCGGGTGCGCGCCTTCACCCAGGACGACGCCCACATCTTCTGCACCGAGGACCAGATCGTCTCCGAGACGATCGATTTCTGCCGGCTGCTGAAGCAGGTCTACCAGGATTTCGGCTTCACCGACGTGCGGGTCAAGTTCTCCGACCGCCCGGCCAAGCGCGCCGGCAGCGACGCCACCTGGGACAAGGCCGAGGCCGCCCTGCTCCACGCCTCCGAGGCGGCCGGGCTGGAGACCACCCGCAATCCCGGCGAGGGCGCGTTCTATGGCCCCAAGCTGGAATTCGTCCTGCGCGACGCCATCGGCCGCGACTGGCAGTGCGGCACCCTTCAGGTCGATTTCGTCCTGCCCGAGCGGCTCGACGCCAGCTATGTCGCCGAGGACGGCTCGCGCCAGCGCCCGGTCATGCTGCACCGCGCCATCCTCGGTTCGTTCGAGCGGTTCATCGGCATCCTGATCGAGAATTTCGCCGGCCACTTCCCGCTGTGGCTGGCCCCGGTCCAGGCGGTGGTCGCCACCATCGTCTCCGACGCCGACGAGTATGCCCGCGAGGTCCGCGCCACCCTGCGCAAGGCCGGGCTGCGGGTCGATCTTGACGTCCGCAACGAAAAGATCAACTATAAGGTGCGGGAACATTCGCTGGCCAAGGTGCCGGTGCTGCTGGTGGTCGGCAAGCGCGAGGCCGAAACCCGTACCGTCGCCCTGCGCCGTCTGGGTGGAACCGAACAAGAAGTTGTTGCGCTGGATCAGGCAGTGGCTACACTGGTGGCACAATCCGCGTCGCCGGTCTGAACCGGCGACACAAGAGCCAGGTCGGGGCGACGATGATCGCACCGGCCTTTTGGTATAACTGAATCGATGGAGATTGTTCTATAGCTAGACCGCCCATGCAGACGCCGCCCCGGTCCGACGGGCCTCGCGTCAACCGTGAGATCGATGTGCGTTCCATCCGTCTGGTGGGCGCCGACGGTGAAATGATCGGGGTCGTCACCCTGCGCGAAGGCCTGTTGATGGCCGAGGAAGCCGGGCTCGATCTCGTCGAGGTCTCCCCCAACGCCGATCCGCCCGTTTGCAAGATTCTGGATTTCGGAAAGTTCAAGTACGAAGCCCAGAAGAAGAAGAACGAGGCGCGCAAGAAGCAGAAGGTCATCGAAGTCAAGGAAATCAAGCTTCGCCCCAACATTGACGAGCATGACTATGACGTCAAGATGCGGAGCATGAAGAAGTTCCTTGAGGAAGGTGACAAGGTCAAGGTGACCATGCGCTTCCGCGGCCGCGAGCTGGCGCACCAGGATATCGGCATGAAGCTGCTTGAACGGGTGCGCGACGAACTCGACGCCCTCGGCAAGGTCGAGCAGTCGCCGAAGATCGAAGGGCGCCAGATGGTGATGGTGATGGGCCCGCGCTGATTCGCCTCTCCCCGCGCGCCGGGTTTCCCCCGGCGCGCGGAGATGCTCCTCTCACCCCCGCCTCGCTTGCGACGACCCGCCCGAACGGATCAGTGTCCGCTGTGGATCCCGGCCTCGGCCCCGGTGCGGGCGATGATCGCCGCCACCAGGGCGCGGTTCTCCTTCAGCCACGCATCGAATTCGGCGATCACCTCCGGCGCCGTCCCCGACGACAGCCGGTAGGAATCGGCGATGTGCGGCAGGGCCGGGTCATAGGCCAGCGCCACCGTCGGCCCGATCTGGGCCGCCGCCGTCAACCCGACCGCGACATTGGCGTAGGCGCCATCGATCCGCCCCGCCGCCACCTGCCGCAACAGCGGCTCGAACCCCGGATTTTCGGTCAGGGTCACCGTGCCGTCGGCGATCTGCTCCCGCCACGCCAGCGGGGTAAAGCCAGCCACCGTACCCAGGCTGCGCAGCGCGGCGCCCCCCTGCCCCACCCGCTCGCGCCGCACCAGGGTGCCATCGACATAGGCGATCACCGGCGCCGAATAGCTGAGCGCCGCGCCCCGTCGCATCGCCGCCTGCCAGTCGGGGCTGTCGGGAAATTTCAGGTCGATCCCGCCATGGATCAGTTCGGCCAGCAGCCGCTTGATCGGATAGGCGCGATAGACCAGATGATGTCCGCGCGCGGTGGCGAAGGCGTCGAGAATCTCCCGCGCCGCGCCGTGAAATTCGCCGTCACGCCAACTGTAGACCGGGGTGAAATCGATCGCCTCGACCCCAACCGTCAGGTCGCGCGCCTCGGCCGGCACGGTCGCCAGCCACACCCCAAGCCCCAGCGCGGCGGCCAGCCACCGCCCGGCCTTGCCTGCCGTCATCTCAGCAATCCTTTCCGCCCATCCCGGGCGGATTGAACCACGCCCGCCACCACCGCCGCAAGAGAGCGCCACCCAGCAATGACGCGGGCGCTGCCCGCACCCGCCAAGGGCCGGAAGGCCCTTGGATCCCACTCCCTGTTGGGAAAGGGCGCCATTGTCGTCCGTCGCGGCGCCGGGTAGGGTCGATCGAAACGGGAGAGAGAGAGGATGGAATTCGAGGCGGCGATCGTCCTGGGAGCGCGGATCGGCACCGATGGCAGCCCAGGACCGGCGCTGCGCCGCCGGGTCGCCCACGGCGTCGCCCTGGTGCAGGCGGGCCGCGCCGCCCGGCTGCTGATGAGTGGCGGCGCGGTCGGCCATCCCACCCCGGAGGCCGAGACGATGCGCACCCTGGCCCTCGCCGCCGGATTGGCCCCCGAACAGGTGTGGGTCGAGGCCACCTCGCGCAGCACCATCGGCAACGCCCGCGCCTGCCGGACGATCGTCGTGGCCGAGGGCTGGCAGAGACTGGCACTGGTCACCGATGCCTGCCACCTGCCGCGCGCCCTGTACGCCTTCCGCCGCTACGGGCTGCGCCCGGCCGGACTGGCGGCGGCGCCGTCGCGCTGGCGCGCCTGGCTGCGCGAGGGCCTCGCTTTGCCCTGGACCGTGCTGCGGATCGAACTGGGCATCGGCGAAGGCCGCCGCTGAGCCCCCCCCCCCCCCGACAAAAACAAAGGGGGTCCGGGGCATCGCCCCGGGCGGGTTCGGGCGGCAGCCCGACGCCCTGCCTCAGGCGGTCGCCAAGGCGTCGGCGGCCCAGATCGCCGCCTCGACCTTGTCGGCGGTAACCTCGAACCAGGTGGTGTGGATCGTCTCGCCCGGGGCGGTGGCGGCCTCGGCGACGAGACGGATCTCCTCGTCGCCGACATCGTCGAGGCCAAGGTCGGCCAGACAGACCGGCAGACCGACGGCGCGGCAGAAGCCCAGCACCTCGTCGATATCGGCGGCGGGGCGGCCTTCCAGCACCAACTGGACCAGGGTGCCGAACGCCACCTTTTCCCCATGCAGCCGATCATGGCAGCCGGGCAGCCGGGTCAGGCCGTTATGGATCGCGTGGGCGGCGGCGAGGCCACCGCTTTCGAAACCGAGGCCGCTCAGCAGGGTGTTGGCCTCGACGATCGCCTCGACCGCCGGGGTGACGCAGCGCCGTTCGACCGCCAGCCGGGCCTGATCGCCATATTCGAGCAGGGTGTCGTAGCACAGCCGGGCCAGCGCCAGCGCCGAGCGCAGCGGCGGGGTGGCGCCGGTCACCGGGTTGGGGCGGCAACTGCGGGCGCAGGTGTCGGCCTCCCAGTAGGTGGCCAGGGCGTCGCCCATCCCGGCCACCAGGGTCCGCACCGGGGCGTGGGCGACGATGCGGGTATCGACCAGCACGCAATCGGGATTGTGCGGCAGCGACAGATAGCGGTCGAAGCCGCCATCCTCGCGATAGAACACCACCACCGAGGAACAGGGGGCATCGGTCGCCGCCACCGTCGGCACCACGATCACCGGCCGGGCCAGGGCATGGGCCACCGCCTTGCCGGTATCGATCGCCTTGCCGCCGCCGGCAACGATCACCAGATCGGCCCCCTCCGCGCGGGCGACGCCGACCAGCCGCTCGACCTCGCGGTCGCAGCATTCGCCGCCGAAGCGTTCGGGATGACAGCCGACCCCGCGCGCGGCCAGCGCGGCGCGGATGGTGTCGCCACAGGCGGCCAGCGCCCGGGTTCCGCCGAACAGCAGCGCCCGCCGGCCCAGCCGCGCCGCGTCCTCACCGATCCCGGCGATCGCGCCCTCGCCCTGGACGTAGCGCCGGGGCGCCAGCAACACCTGACTCATCCTGTCTCTCCTCGCCTGCCGGAGGGCCACCCCTCCGCCCGCGAGGCTAGCCTTGCCGCCCCGGCCCGGCAACCCTCATACCGCCCGGCCCGTGACCTGACCCGTTGGGTCAGGTCAGGCCGAGACGGTGACACTCAAGCGCCGCGCGGGCTGGCCGGCCGCCGAACGGACCCCCTCAAAGGGCGGCCGGCATCAGCGGCGCGGCCAGCGCAGCAGGAACACCGCGCCCTGCTCGGCCGGCTCGACCCGCAGGGTGCCGCCGTGGCGTTCGGCGATCTTGCGGGCGATGGCGAGGCCGATGCCGGTGCCGGGATAGGCGTCGCGGGGATGCAGGCGCTGGAAGATGCCGAACACCCGCTCGGCCTGATCGGGCGGGATGCCGATGCCGTTGTCGATGATGCGGATCGCCCAGAACGAATCCTCGGCGACACAGGTCACCCGCACCCGGGGCGGCCGGTCGGCGGCGCGGTATTTGAGGGCGTTGCCGAGCAGATTGAGCCACAGCCGCTCCATCTCGCCCTGATGGCCCATCAGCACCGGCAGGTCGGACGGCACCGACAGCATCGCCCCGCTTTCGGCGATCTCGAAGGCGAGGTCGGCGCGGGCCGTCGCGATCACCGCGTCGAGCGGCACCGGACGATCCTCGGCACTGCGGCCGACCCGGGCATAATCGAGCAGATCGGTGATCAGCCGCTCCATCCGCCGGACCCCGTCGCGGACATAGGCGAGCGATTCGGCGGCCTCGCCGCTCAACTGGCCCTGGAGATCCTCTTCCAGCAGCGAAACGTAGATCGTCACCACCCGCAGCGGCTGGCGCAGATCATGGCTGGCGACCGAGGCGAACTGCTCCAGCTCCTCGTTGGAGCGCAGCAATTCGCGGATCAGCCCGTCCAGTTCGGTCTCGAGCGCCCGCCGTTCGGTGACGTCCTGGAGGCGCAGCACCACCCGCCGCACCCGCCCCTGGCGGTCGGATTCCGCCTCGGCGCGGGCGGCCAGCACCCGGGGGGATTCCGGGCCGGAGCGCAGCCGGATCTCGCGCAGCGGCAGGGCGCGGCCGAGCGCGGCGGCGGCGAGATCCTCGCGCAGGCGGTCGCGATCGGCCGGGTCGAGCCGCTCGAACAGCGGCTCGTCGCCGGTGCCGGGCGGTGGCGCGGTCAGGCCGAACAGGCGCAGCGCCCCGTCCGACCAGTCGAAACGCCCGTCGGGGACGCCGCGCACCAGCCGGCCGAGATGGGCAAACCGTTCCGCCGCCACCAGCTCGGCCCGGCCGCGCCGCCGCGCCGCCGCCGCGCCGCCGCGCCAGCCCAGCCACGCCGCCCCGGCCGCGACGGCCGGCAGGCTGGCGGCAAGGACGGTGTCCCACCCGGCCTCGGGCATCTGTTCTCCTTCCCTATGGGCCGCCGCCGGCCTCAGCCGATCAGGCGGGCGAGACGGCCGACATTGACGCTGCACGGCCACGCCGGATCATCGATCTGGCCCGGCGTCACCCAGGCGACGGCGTCCGCGTCGTCGCCCGCCTCCCCCTCGCCTTCGCGCCAGTGGCACAGCACCACCGACAGCACGAAATGATAGCGGACCCGCCCCGACCCGTCGCGATCGATCACGTCGAACACATCGACCACCCGCCCGGCCTCGGCCGCCACCCCGGTTTCCTCGGCCAGTTCGCGCAAGGCGGCGGCGGTGACGCTTTCGCCCAGTTCGATCAACCCGCCCGGCAGGCCCCACTTGCCCCGGTCGGGCTCGCGTCCGCGCAGCACCAGCAACAGCCGGCCGTCGCGTTCGACCAGGGCCAGCACCCCGGGCAGCGGATGGGCCGGATAGGCGCGCCCGCCCGTTTCGCCGCTCATTCCGCCGCCCGGGCGGCCCCCCCGGCCGCTCCCAGCAGCGGGGCGAGGCATTCGGCCAACAGCGCGGCCCAGCGGGCCGGGGCGTCGGCGGCGGCCAGCAGATCCTGGCGGATCTCGATCGAGACATGCGGCAGGCCGGCGGCCCCGGCATGGCGGTCGAGGGTGTGGTTGGTGTCGCGGCCGGAATAGGGCTCGTTGTCACCGACCACCAGCCCCGGCCGCGCCCTGAGCGCCGCCAGCAGCGGCGCGGCGAGGCGGTCGTCGCGGTTCCACAGCACGCCGACCTGCCACGGCCGGGGGTCGGGCCGGCTGGCGAGGCAGGGGGTGAAGCTGTGCACCGCCACCAGGGCCGGCGCCGGCCCGGCAGCGGCCAGGGCGGCGGCGACCGCGTCATGATAGGGGCGGAACCAGCGTTCGATCCGCGCCTCGATCGCGGCGGCGGTCAGGCCCCGGTTGCCCGGCACCGCCACCCCGTCCGACTCGGCCGGCACCGAACCGGCCCCGCCGGGCGGGCGGTTGCAGTCGATCACCAGCCGGCTGACCCCGCCCAGCACCGCCCAGGCCCCGAGCCGGCGGGCCAGATCCCGCGTCACCGCCGCCGCGCCGGGATCCCAGGCGATGTGGCTGTCGCGCGCGGCGGCGGGCAGGCCGAGATCGCCGAGGTCGGGCGGAATCGCCGCCGAGGCGTGGTCGCAGATCACCACCACGGCCGCCCGCCCCGGCACCAGCGCGAACGGCGCCGGCGGGGCGATCTCCTCGCTGTCCCTCATCGCCTCTCCCTGACAGAGGGGGCGGCACCGGCACGGCACCGCCCCGGGCACGCCCTATTCCTTCGGCCGCAGATCGATCACCCGCCGGGCCTTGCCCATCGAGCGTTCGATCGATTCGGGGGCGAGGACGCGGATGCGGGTGGTGATGCCGACCAGGCTCTTGATATGGTGCTGGAGGTCGCGCGAAACAGCCTCGGCCACCGAACCATCGCCGGCATTGTCGGGGCGCAGCTCGACATTGACGGTGACCTGATCGAGGTGCTTGTCGCGGCTGACCTCGATCTGGTAGTGCGGGCTCAACCGCCCATCGCGCAGCACCAGTTCCTCGATCTGGGTCGGGAAGACGTTGACGCCGCGGATGATCAGCATGTCGTCGGAACGGCCGGTGATCTTGCCGATGCGGCGGAACGAGCGGGCGGTGCCGGGCAGCAGCCGGGTCAGGTCGCGGGTGCGGTAGCGCACCACCGGCAGCGCCTCCTTGGTCAGGCTGGTGAACACCAGCTCGCCGATCTCGCCGTCGGGAACCCGCTCGCCGGTGGCCGGGTCGATCACCTCGGGGTAGAAGTGATCCTCCCACACATGCGGGCCGTCCTTGGTCTCGATGCATTCGCAGGCGACGCCGGGGCCGATCACCTCGGACAGGCCGTAGATGTCGATCGCGTCGATGCCGAGGCGATCCTCGATCTCGGCCCGCATCGCCCCGGTCCACGGCTCGGCGCCGAAGATGCCGATCTTCAGCGGGCAGGTGCGCGGATCGTAGCCCATCCGCTCCATCGCGTCGGCCATCGCCAGCATGTAGCTGGGGGTGACCATGATGATCTCGGGCTGGAAGTCGAACATCAGCCGGATCTGCTTCTCGGTCTGGCCGCCCGACATCGGGATCACGGTGCAGCCCAGCCGCTCGGCGCCGTAATGGGCGCCAAGGCCGCCGGTGAACAGGCCATAGCCGTAGGAAATGTGGCAGCGGTCGCCGCGCCGGCCGCCGGCGGCGCGGATCGAGCGGGCCATCACCGTCGCCCAGGTGTCGATGTCGTTCTGGGTGTAGCCGACCACGGTGGGGCGGCCGGTGGTGCCGGAGCTGGCATGGACCCGCACCACCTGATCCATCGGCACCGCGAACATCCCGAACGGGTAGGTCTGGCGCAGGTCGTCCTTGGTGGTGAAGGGGAAGCGGACCAGATCGTCGAGGCTTTTGAGATCGTCGGGATGGACGCCGCGGGTCTGGCAACGCTGCCGGAACGAAGCGACGTTGTCGTAGGCGTGACGCAGCGACCAGGACAGGCGGCTCAACTGGAGCGCGGCGATCTCGTCACGGCTGGCGGTTTCGATCGGGTCGAGCAGCGAGGCCGGCGGCGGGCTGCGACGATCAAGGCTGGTGGTCAAGGATCAGGTCCTCCCTCGCGGGGTTCGCGCCAGCCCCGGCCACGACCCGGCCGGGAACTGGCGGCAGTCAGTCGATGAGAACGGGGCCGGGCGCCGCCCCCGCGGACAGGCGCCGGGTCGTGACGGCGCCATCGCTCACGCCGCCCCGTCCTCGAGATGATGGCCGTCGAGAAAACGGCAGTGGCCCCGGAACAGCGCCACCGTCACCCCGGCGGCGGTGGCGACCACCACGTCGTAGACGCCGCTGCGGCCCTGGCGGAACACCTCCCGCCCGGTCGCCACCAGCCGGTCGCCCAGCCGGGCCGGGGCCGGGTAGCTGACGGTGCAATGCTGCCCGACCGCGATCCGGTTGTGGGAATTGCAGGCATAGGCGAAGGCGTCGTCGGCCAGCTTGTAGGTGAAGCCGCCATGGCAGATGCCGACGCCGTTCAGCATCGATTCGGTCACCGTCATCGAAAGCTGGGCGGTGCCCGGACCGATCGCGTCCAGGGTGATGCCGAGGAAATGCGACGAGGCATCGCGCTGGAAAATCAGCGCGCCCACCCGCTCGGCCAGGCCCTGGGCCTTGGCGTGGTCGGTCATCGGCGTCCCCCTGCCGCAGTCGCAAAGCGAGTGTGATAGCGGCTCGGCCGCGCCGACGCAAGCCGACGGCGGGGCGGCCGGACCGAATTCCGCCGCCGCCGCTTTCCCGCCGGGGTTGCCCCCAGCGCCGCCCCGTGGGGGCCGGCAGCCGATCCGGCTTTTATTTCAACAAGATGACCAAGAAGCCGTGCCCTCAGTGCTGCTGCTGGACGATCACGCCGTACCAGCCGAGACCGCGATAGGTCTCGTAGCCCGGGGTGCGGGCATAGGCGACCAGGGCGCCCTGCTCGTCGGTGTAATAGCCCATGCTGGAGGCGGCGGCCCGCAGCGGGAAGGTCTCGCTCAGCACCCCGGCCTGATCCGAGGCGGCGATGACGCGATGACGGGAATCGAGCAGCAGGCAGCGGCTGCGCGCCTTGTCCTCGGGGGCGAGGCGGACGCCATCGACCACCGCCTGGGCCTGGACCTGCCAGTCGAAGAAGATGCCGAGCGCGCCGATCGGACGCCCCTCGGCCTCGCCGCCCTCGCGCACCGCGGTCGAATAGGTGGCGACCAGCGACTGGCCGAGGCTGGAGGCACGCTCGATATCGACCACGGCGAAATCGGCGCCGGTGCCGGTGGCCATCGCGTCGCGGAACCAGGGCTGGCGCGACACGTCGCTGCCGATCGCCCCGGGATAACGGTCGGGGCGGCCATTGGCGATCACCCGCCCGCTGGCGTCGGCCACCCACAGATCGAGATAGACGGTATAGGAATCGAGGATCACGCCCAGCCGGCGGCAGGCCTCGGCGCGGGCCTCGGCGCTGTCGGCGGCGACCGCCTCGACCACGGCGGCGTCGGTGGCCCACCAGCGCACGTCGCACGAGCGTTCATAGAGATTGCGGTCGATGATCTCGACGGTGTTGTGGGCGAGGTCGGACAGGCGCTCGCCCTGGACCTCGCGGATGCGGGCGGCCATCTCGGCGCCGAATTTCGACAGGTGGTCGAGCCGGCCGCGCAGGTCGCTTTGCAGCGAGCCGGTCAGTTGGGAGATTTCCTGCGAGATCGCCTTGACCTCGTCGGCGACCACCGCGAAGCCCCGGCCGAGCGCACCGACGCGGTGGGCCTCGATGGTGGCGTTCAGGGCCAGCATGCGCGAGCGTCGGGTGATGCCGTTGATGCGGCGGATCTTTTCGTCGGTAGCCTGGGCCACGCCCCCGGTGATTTCCAACAATTGATCGATCATCCCGCGCCTCTCGTCGTCCTGTGACAAACTTTAATGACCAAATGCTTCTTTCTGTCGCGTTATAACCACATGGGTGATAACGCGTGCCGTAGTCGTAAGCAAGAAATGTGCCGAAACGTTCCCCAAGGGAATCGGCGCCCCGAGGCGAGCTGCCTCACTTCAATGCACTCTGTGCGGGCACCCCCTGCCCGCTTACTAAGCACAGGTCCCGACCGCATTGCGATTAGGCGCTCGACCTATGCCTTTGGGATAGAACCTCTGCCGCGAGCGGCCGAATCGAACGCGGTGACGGAAGCGGCGGGGTGCTTGCGTCGCCGCCGGGGGCCGGGGTACGGTCGGGTGCGGCGGGACGGGGCCCGCCGGACGGAGGGGCGCGATGGTTCAGGGGGCAAGGCAAGGATTGCGGGCCGCGCTGGCCGCGCTGACGGCACCGCCCTGGCCCGGCCTGCTGGCGCCGTGGGCGCTGTCGGCGGCGGTGCAGACCCGGCGGGCGCGGCTGGCGATCGGCCGGGTGCGGCTGGTGGCCGGGCTGTTCGCCGCGCTGACCCTGCTGTGGATTCCGCTCGACCTCGCGATCTTCAAGCCGGCGCTGGCGTTCGACCTCGCCGCGCTCCGGGTGCTGGCCAGCCTGGCCTTCGCCACCCTGGCGCTGTCGTTCCGCCGCGCCGACGGGCCGATGCCGGCGCTGCTGGCGCTGACCTGGCTGCTCGGCATCCCCACCCTGTTCTTCCTGGTCAGCCATCCGCTGCTGGCCGGCTTTCCGCTGCCCGGAGCGGGGGCGCAGGTGGTGGCGACCGGCTATGCCTTCCTGCCGTTCGTGATGCAGGCCGGGCTGGCGCTGTTCCCGATCACCGCGCTGGAAGGGATCCTGCTCAGCCTGATGCCGCTGACCGCCTTCGTGCTGACCGGGCTGGTCAGCGACCAGTTGCTGCCGTTCGCCTCGCATCTCGGGGCGGAATGGCTGCTGCTGCTGCTGGCGGTGGTCGCCACCCTGGCCGGGATGAGCCAGCTGCATTTGCTGGCGCTGCGAATCGACCAGGGGGCGATCGATCCGGTCACCGAGGCCTTTTCGCGTCAGGCCGGCGAGCGGCTGCTGACCCAGGCCGACGGCACCGCCGCCCGGCTGCGCGCGCCGCTGAGCCTCGCTTTGGCCGAGATCGACGAACTGGGCGCGCTGATCGAGCGCCACGGCCCCGACGAGGGCGACGCCGCGCTGCGCGCCCTGGCGGCGGCGCTGCGGCGCCAGCTCGGGCCGGGCGACCTGCTGATCCGCTGGGACGAAACCCGGCTGCTGGCCGCCCTGCCCGACACCCCGCGCGCCGACCTCGCCCGCCGGATCGAGCGGCTGCGGGCCGAGGGAATCGGCCCCCGCCCCGACGGGCGGCCGCTGACCGCGACGGTGACGCTGGCCGAGCGCGGCGCCGAGGCCGCGGAAGACTGGCGCGCCGCGCTCGACCGCCCGGTGCTGGCGGAAAGCGCCGCCTGACGTTTTGCCCTGGCATCGCCGCCGGGACCTCGCTTATTGTTCCGGCGATGAGCGAAAGCCTCGATCCCAGACCCAACCTGATCGGCCTGTCGCGCCCCCAACTGGTGGCGGCGATGGCGGAGATCGGGGAAAAACCGTTCCGCGCCAAGCAGATTTGGCACTGGCTCTACCATCGCGGCGAATCCGATTTCGCGGCGATGAGTTCGATCGCCAAGACGATGCAGGCCAAGCTGGCCGAGCATTTCGTGGTGCGCCGCCCGACGGTCGAGCGTGCCCTGCTGTCGGCCGACACCACCCGCAAATGGCTGCTGCGCTTCGAGGACGGCCAGGAGGCGGAAACCGTCTACATCCCCGACGGCGACGAGGAGCGCGGCGCCGCCTGCGTCTCGACCCAGGTCGGCTGTACCCTGACCTGCCGCTTCTGCCATACCGGCACCCAGATGCTGGTGCGCAACCTGACCGCCGCCGAGATCGTCGGTCAGGTGATGGTGGCGCGCGACACCCTCGGCGAATGGCCCACCCCCGACGATGTCGGCCGCAAGCTGTCGAACGTGGTGGTGATGGGGATGGGCGAGCCGCTCTATAATTTCGAGAATGTCGCCACCGCGCTGGAAATCGTGATGGATGGCGAGGGGATCGGCATCTCGCGCCGCCGCATCACCCTGTCGACCTCGGGGGTGGTGCCGATGATGCGCGAATGCGGCGCCCGGCTCGGGGTCAACCTCGCGGTCAGCCTGCACGCCGTCACCGACGAGCTGCGCGACCGGCTGATGCCGATCAACAAGAAGTACCCGCTGAAGGAACTGATCCAGGCCTGCCGCGACTATCCCGGCGCCTCCAACGCCCGGCGGATCACCTTCGAATACATCCTGCTGAAGGGGGTCAACGATTCCCCCGCCGACGCCCGCGCCCTGCTGGCGCTGATCAGGGGCCTGCCGGCCAAATTCAACCTGATCCCGTTCAATCCCTGGCCCGGCTCGGAGTTCGAGAGCCCGGAGATCCGCTCGGTCAAGGCGTTCTCCGACATCCTCCAGGACGCCGGCTATTCGGCGCCGATCCGCCTGCCGCGCGGCCGCGACATCCTCGCCGCCTGCGGCCAGCTGCGCTCGGCCAGCCAGCGGGAGAAGGCCAGCCGCGCCAAGGCCCGCGCCGCCGCCGGGATCCCGGACGAGCATGAGGCCCCTGGCCCCCTTTAATCGAAGCAGGTCCAGGAGCCGCTGGCTCCTGGCGGGTGCGGGCAGAGCCCGCGTCTACGGCTTTGCCGCCCGCTCAAGCGCCGCCGTCACCGCCCCGGACGTCAACAGCTCCGGCAACGCCACCCCCTCCGGCAGCCCCGGCCCATAAACCGCGTTGAACGGAATGGCGTAACGGTCGAACCGCGCCAGATAGGCGGTGATCGCCGGATCGGGCCGGGTCCAGTCGGCGCGCATCGCCACCACCCCGGGCGCGGCGAGACGCAAGGCGACCGGCTCCCGCTCCAGCACGGCGGCGTCGTTGACCTTGCAGGTGATGCACCAGTCGGCGGTGACATCGACCAGCACCACCTTGCCCGCGGCGACCAGCCCGGGGATCGCCGCCGGATCGAACGCGACCCACGGCACCCGACCGGACACGGCCGGGGGGGTGCCGGCGGCGGGCGCCCGCAGCACGTCCACCAGCACCGACCCGAGCCACAGCGCGGTGGCGGCCAGCGCCACGCCGAGGGCGGCGCGCAGCCGCAGCATCCAGCGCCCCGGCCGGGGCAGACGCAGCACCGCGTCGGGCCACGCCGCCACCAGCAGGAACGGCGCCGCCATGCCGAGGCCGAGGGCGAGGAAGATCGCGACGATCTCGACCGGACCCCGGCCGAGGGCGAAGGTGATCGCGGTGCCGACGAACGGCGCCGAACAGGGGGTGGCAAGCAGGGTGGCGAAGGCCCCGGCGAGGAAATTGCCGCCGATCCCCCCGGGTCCGGGCCCGGCCGGCAGCCGGTCGAGCAGCCAGCGCGGCAGGGCGATCTCGTACAGCCCCCACAGATTGGCGGCGAAGGCCAGCAGCAGGGCGATCATCACCGCGAGGAAAACCGGCTGCTGGAACTGGATCCCCCACCCCACCGCCAGCCCGGCCGCGCGCAGCCCGGCGGCGAGCCCGGCCAGCAGCAGGAACGAGGCGACGATGCCGGCGGCGGAGGCGAGGAAGCCGCGCCGGGCGGGGCCACGCTCGCCGCCGCCATGGCCGAGGATGCCGAGCAGCTTGATCGACAGCACCGGCAGCACGCAGGGCATCAGATTGAGCACCAGCCCGCCCAGCAGCGCCACCAGCAGCATCCCCGCCAGGGCGGTGTCGCCGCCGGCCGGGGCGGCGGCGACACTCACCGCCGCCTCCAGGGCGCGGCCGCCGTCGGTCAAAGTCACCGTCACCGGGGTGCCGGCCAGCGGCGCGGCGGGCGGCTCGGCCGGGGCGATCTCGATCTCCAGCCGGCGGCGGTCAGACGACAGGCGCAGCTTGGGCTGGCCGAACGCCGGAATCGCGGCCGATTCAACGAACAGATCGGGGTCGGTGAAGGGCGGGTCGGCGCGGGCGATCAGGCGCAGGCGGGCCTCGGCCCCGGTGCCACGCGCCTCGACCCGCTCCAGCGTCAGCCCAACGGCGGCACCATCGCCGGGCACCGCCGCCTCGGCGGCGGCGACCGCGTCGGCATAAGCCGAAGCCGCCCCGTCGCCCGCCGGCAGGTCGAGGGCGAGGTCGGCCTGCTGCGGCACGCACAGGGTGGCGCAGGCCAGGAACGACAGCCGCGCCCGCAGCGCCACCCCCCGCCCCGGCACGGCCGGACTCACCGCCAGCGGCAGCGCCACCCGGCCCTGATAGCCGTAATTCTGCAAGCCCCCCAGCACGAAGCGGTGCGGCGCCGGCCAGCGCAGCGTGGCGGCGGCGAGATTGTCCGACCCGCCCCAGTCGAGCGCGGGCGGATAGCCGGCATCGCCCGGGGTGCGCCAATAGATCTTCCAGCCCGGAGCGAGATCGAAGTCGAGCGCGAGGCGCAGCGGGGCGGCGCCGGGGCCGACGCTGTCGGCGGCGGCGATCAGCCGCACCCGCCCCGCCTCGCTGGCGGCCCAGGCCGAGGCACCGGCCCCGCCCTGCCCGTCCGCCGCCGCCGGCAGCGCCAGCAGCAGCGGCAGGATCACCGCGAGAAAGACCGTCACCCAGCGCATCGCCGCCTCCGTGCCCGTCGCAACCGGGGGCGACAACAGCATCGCGCCCCGGCCGAGTCAACGCCCGCCGCCATCGCCGAAAATCCCTACCATTCAAGTGGTCTAAACATTCCTATTGTGTAAAATCATCAAATATGACATTGTCCTCATGTGCTTTGCGATACAGGAGACGCATGATGAGTTCCTCCGCCGCCCTCTCGCTCGGCTATGCCGGCGAAATCGCCCCGGCCGACGCCTGGCGCCGGCTCGAACAGGATCGCCGCGCCCATCTGGTCGATGTCCGCACCCAGGCGGAATGGGCGTTCGTCGGCCTGCCCGACCTGTCCAGCCTGGGGCGCAGGCTGGTCCAGGTGTCGTGGCAATTGTTCCCCGACATGCGCCCCAACGAGGATTTCCTGGCCCAGCTCGCCGCCGCCGGGATCGACCCGGCCGATCCGGTGCTGCTGCTGTGCCGGTCGGGCGCGCGCTCGCGCGCGGCGGCGGAATATCTGACCGAAATCGGCTATGCCGAGGCCTGGAACGTCACCGACGGGTTCGAGGGCAGCCCCGACCGCCAGGGCCATCGTGGTCTGGTGTCGGGCTGGAAGGCCGGCGGCCTGCCCTGGCGCCAGGGCTGAACGGCATAAAGGACACGGTGACAAAGAAACCGTCGGTTCGAGCGGAGAAGGACGCGGTTCGACGTTGACACTCCGCTGGATTGGATCGATATCGAGTCCGAGACTCCCTCCCTCCCCCCAGGGGGGTCCCGGGGTCTGGTTCGTCAGCCCCCCGAGTTCGGGGTCCGAGGTCGCCCGTGTCCGTCGTCCGCCCCTTTGGTTTCTGTGTTGCCCTCGGTCTCGCCCTGCTCGATCCCGGCTCGGCCGTGGCGGCGGCGACCGACAGTGCCGCCGCCTTGCAGCGCCGCATCGCCCAGGCGATCGCGGTCACCCCGGTGGTCAATCCGGCCAGCGAGGACCGCGCCCTGCGCGCCTTTTATTCCGGCCGCTCCCGTCTGGTCTGGAGCGGCCCGCACGCCGGCCATGCCAACCGGCTGGCCGAGGCGATCCCGGCGGTGGCGCGGGCCGAGGGACTCGATCCCCGCGCCTATGCCGTGCCGTCCGGCGGCGACGAGGTCGAACACGACGTCCGACTCAGTGCCGCGCTGGCCCGGCTCGGCCATGACATCGCGGTCGGCCGCGTCGCCCCCGACCGCGCCCTGGGCGGATTCGGCGGCGCCAGCCGCACCGGCTATGACGGTGTCCATTTCCTGCGCCTGCTGAGCGAGGGCAAGTCGCTGGAGGATGCGGCGACGCAGATCCAGCCGCCCTTCGTCGGCTATCTGCGGCTGAAGGAGGCGCAGGAACGTCTGCGGGTTTTGGCCCGGGCCGGCGGCTGGGGCACCCTGCCCGACGGCCCCAAGCTGGTGGCGGGCGAAACCACCGACGACCGCATCCCGGCGCTGCGCCGCCGGCTGATCCTGTCGGGCGACCTTGATCCGGCCGAGGGCGGCAACGAATCCACCCTCTATGACGGCGCGGTGGTCGAGGGCGTGCGCCATTTCCAGCGCCGCCACGGGCTGGAGGCCGACGGCACCCTCGGCCCGCGCACCCTGGCCGCGCTCAACGTCCCGGTCGAGGCCCGGCTCAACCAGATCGCGGTCAATCTCGAACGCTGGCGCTGGATGCCGCGCCAGCTCGGCCGCCGCCATGTCAGCGTCAACATCCCCGCCGCCTGGCTCGATCTGGTCGAGGACGGCGCGGTGACCCTGTCGATGCGGGTGGTGGTGGGCGACACCCGCCACCCCACCCCCAGCATGGATTCGCGGATGAGCTCGCTGGTGCTCAACCCGCCCTGGTCGGTGCCGAGCAGCATCGTCGAGAAAGAAATCCTGCCCAAGCTGCGGCGTGATCCCGATTACCTCGCCAGCAACAATCTCCAGATCGTCGGATACCCCGAGGACAGCCCGGATTCCGCCGGCGACGGGATCGACTGGAACGCCATCGGCAAGAAGTTCCCCCGTCTGCGCCAGTCGCCGGGGCCGGACAACGCGCTGGGGCAGATCAAGTTCAACCTCGCCAATGCCGACGACATCTACCTGCACGACACCCCCAATCACCGGGTGTTCAGCCGGGCCTACCGCGCGTTGTCGCACGGCTGCGTCCGCCTCGACGAGCCGGTGGCGCTGGGCGAGGCGCTGATGGGAGCGCACTGGCAGGGGCGGCTGTCCGGCAATCTCGGCACCGGCAACCCCACCCGCACCGTGCCGCTGGAACGCAGCGTGCCGGTCTATCTGGTCTATTTCACCGCCTGGACCGACGGCGCGGGCGAGATCAATTTCCGCGACGACCTGTACGGCCACGACCGCCGCCTGAGCACCGCCTTGCGGGGCCTGCGCGCCGCGCCGCCGCCGCCGCCCGCCCCGGTGGCGGTGCCGGCCTCGGCCCCAGTGACGCCCCCCGCCCCGGCGGCGTCTCCGGCCCCGGCGGCCCCCGCGCCGGCCCCCAACGCCGTTCCAGCGGTCGCCCAGCCGCCGGCCTGACCGGGACGGGGGCGCTTCAGGCCGGCGCCCCGCCCGAACGGCCGACCGTCAGTCCGAGCCCGGCCAGATCGTCGAAGAACACCGCCGGATCGACCAGCATCCCCTGATGGATCAGGCCGGGCCGCCGTAGCGTCCCGTCGAGCAGCCGCCGCAGGCAGGCCACCGCTGGCGCGGCGGTCATCCGGTAGGGATCGTCGCCGCCGACCGTCATCGCCGCCGTGCCGCCCTCGCCTTCGGCGATCAGGCGCAGTTCGAGCCAATGCGGCGGCGGCGCCCCGGCACAGCGGGCCAACACCAGCCGGGTCAGGGCGATGGTCTGCCGCCGCAGCGCGGGAATGCGGGCCAGCGCCATCAACAGCGGAAACGCCACCCCGTCGGTGAAGGGATTGAACCCGCCGACATAGAATCCCGCCGTCTCCAGCCCCGGCATCGCCGCGACCAGCGCCCGCATCTCGTCAAGAGGCATCGGCGTGCAGGCGCGGCGGCCGATCGGCGGGGCAAAGTCAATCACCGGCAGATCGCGCAGGCGCAGCCGGCGGAGGCGGCCGCCGACCCGGGCGGTCAGGTCGCAGCGGGCGAATTCCTCGACCGCCTCGGCCAGGGTGCTGTCGGCCAGCCGTTCGGCCCGCCAGTCGATCCGCATTCCGGCATGAATGTCGGCACGGCGCAGCCGCCCCAGCCGCGTCGCCGCCCAGCGCGCCATCGCCGCCGGCAGACCGGGATGAAAGCCGCCGTCGGTGACGAAACAGCAGCCTCGGGCGTGGATCTCGGGCGCCAGCGCCGCCAGCGCATCGAGCTTGCGCCGGCTCGACAGCATCAGGTCGAACCAGTCGGCACCCGCCGCCAGCGTCGCCCGGGCCAGTGCGCCGGTCTGCTCCGGCAGGCTGGCGGCGACCACCACCAGCCGGGCGCCGGCAACGGCGCGGCGCGTCTCGTCCTGGTCGGTCAGATCGTGCCGGGCCACCGCCGCGACCGCACGCCCGGCGGCGGCATCGACCCGGTCGCGGGCAGCGGCGAGGCGGCCCGGATCGCGCCCGACCAGGACCAGTTCAAGATCCGGCGCCAGCCCCGGCGCCAGCAAGACGGCCAGCGCGCCGCCGGCCTGACCGGAGGCGCCGAGGATCACGATCCGTCCCGCCCCCGCTCCGCCCGCCATCACAGCCCGAGGCGGATCAGTTCGAGCTTGGGGCAGCGATCCATCACCACGGCGAGGCCGGCCGCCGCCGCCCGGTCCGCCGCGGCATCGTCGCGCACCCCGAGCTGCATCCACACCACCTTGGCGCCGATCGTCACCGCCGCGTCGGCGAACGCCCCGGCGGCGTCGGAATTGCGGAAGATATCGACCATGTCCACCGGCCCGGGCAGCGCGGCGAGGTCGGGATAGACCGTCTCGCCCAGCAGGGTCTGCCCGGCCAGCCCGGGATTGACCGGCAGGCAGCGATAGCCCCGCCCCTGGAGGAAGGCCATCACCTCGTGGCTGGGACGGTCGGGATTGGCCGAGGCCCCGACCAAGGCGATGGTCCGCACCGAGGCCAGGATCGCCCGCAGGACGTCGTCGGCATAGTGCAGCGGCTCGCCCGGCGCGCTCATCGGCCGCACCAGGACGGCGCGCGTTTGTCGAGGAAGGCGGCGATGCCTTCGTGGGCATCCTCCGCCTCAAGATTGCGGGCCATCACCCCCCTGGTATAGGCATAGGCCTCGGCCAGATCCATTTCGCGCTGGCGGTAGAACGCCTCCTTGCCGATCGCCAGGGTCAGCGGCGACTTGGCGGCGATCCGGCCGGCCAGCGCGGCGGTGTGGGCGACCAGTTCGGCCGCCGGCACCACCGCGTTGACCAGCCCGAAGCGCAGCGCGGTGGCGGCGTCGATCATCTCTCCGGTCAACAGCATCTCCATCGCCTGCTTGGGGGCGATATTGCGCGACAGCGCGACCATCGGGGTCGAACAGAACAGGCCGATATTGACCCCGGGGGTGGCGAAGCGGGCCTCCTCGGCGGCGACGGCGAGGTCGCAGCTCGCCACCAGCTGGGCGCCGGCGGCGGTGGCGATGCCGTGGACCCGGGCGATCACCGGCTTGGGCAGATGGACGATCGCCTGCATCAGCTGGGCGCAATCGGCGAACAGCGCATCGACATAGGCGCCGGCATAATCGGCGGCGCGCAGTTCCTTGAGGTCATGGCCGGCACAGAAGGCCGGCCCGGCCCCGGCCAGCACCACCACCCGCACCGTTTCGTCACCGGCGAGCGCGGCGAAGGTAGCCAGCAGGGCGCGCAGCATCCCGCCGGACAAGGCGTTGCGGGTCTCGGGGCGATTGAGGGTCAGGGTGGCGACGCCGTCGGCGTCGTGGCGCAGGACGAGGGGATCGTCGGTCATGGCGAGGCTCCGGCTCCTGGGGCGCGAACCCCGAAAATAGCAGCGAAGCGACCGGGGCGGCAATGACGGGGGGCCGGAGGGGCGCGGGACGAGGGGGATCAGGGGGAGGAAGGTGGCGCGCCCTGCAGGATTCGAACCTGCGACCTGCCGCTTAGAAGGCGGCTGCTCTATCCAGCTGAGCTAAGGGCGCCGGACCACCGTCAGAACCGACCGAACTCCCGCTTGTCGCTGCGGAAATTGTCGGCGTAGGATTTGGGTTTCTGCCTCCGAGCCGGCTCGTTGTCAACCCGATAGTCGTATCCCTGCCGCCGGGCGTAGGCGATCGCCGCCTCGCGGGTCGGAAAAGTCAGCCGAATCTGGCTCGCGGTGTCGCCCGAACCGGCCCAGCCCATCAGCGGATCCGGCAGTTTGGCCTCCGACAATTCCGGCTCCAGCACCCACGCCCGGGCGAGGCCGCCCGGCCCCGACTGCATCGCCGATTTGCCCGGACGGTAGATCCGCACCTCGATCGCCATCGTTTCTCCTCCTTCGCGGCCCGGGGCCATCATTGTCACTGCGGCGGCGCCTGCACCGTCTGCCACGGCATCAGGCAGGCCGAGACCTGGGGGTAATAGCCGGCCGGATTGGCGCAATAATAATATACCCCCGGCACCATCACCGGTGCCGGCGCCGGTGCCGGCACGTATACCGGCGCCGGGGCGGGATAGATCGGCTGGGGATACCAGCGCCACATCCCGCCGGTCACCCACCACCAGCCGTCGCGGCCCTCGTGCCAGCCGTGCCACCAGCGGCCGCGATGCCACCCGCCGAAATCGGGCGGCGGACCGCCGGGCGGCCCCCAATGCGGATGATGCGGACCGGGGCCGGGACCGGGCGGTCCGCCCCACTGGGCCAGCGCCGGAGCGGACGCCAGCGCCAGCACGGCCACCAGGGCGCCGCCGCGCAGCGCGGCGGTCAGCAACACTCCAGGTCGGCAGCCAGACATCGTTCATGTCCTTCCGCCCCGGCGCGGGCCGGGGCCAAACGGGGAAACGCCTCCTCGCGCGCCAACCGGGACGGTAGACGCGGGCGGGAGGCGGATATGATATGATCGACAAAAGCCGGCGCGTCGAGTGTTTCGACCGCGCCCGCCGGCCTACCAGACCCGGACCTTGCCGGTATCGACATGGACGAAGTCGGATTCCGGGTAGGTGCCGACGCCCCCGGCCCGCAGCGAACGGGCGGCGCGGCCGACCGAATTGACCGAATGGCCGGGCAGCCGGATGTCGATCGCCCGCCCCTGGGTATGCAGGCTGTGGGTGGCGACGCCGTCGCTGGCGCTGGCCAGCATCGCGTTGGAGGCGGGGGAGCGGTAGCCGCTGACGACGTGGATCGGTCCCTTGACCCCCATCCGCTTCTGCAGCGACACCAGCAGATCGAGCAGGTGGGGATCGATCGCATGGGTGGCGCCATTGCGGTAATCGCGCAGGAACCGGGTAATCTGCGCCAGGGCGCGCGGCTGGTAACGCCCCTCGCCCCAATAGACCGCCTTGAGACTTTCGCCGGTATGCAGGCTGTATAGATGCAGCGAACGCTCCGGCAGACGACGGATCGCGGCCTCGACCGGGGAGGTCACCACCATCGCGGCCGCGGCTCCCAGGCCCAGGGTCAGGAACCCTCGCCGGTTCTTCACCTGGTCGATCATCCTTTCTCCTTTCGGACCACCCCGGAGGCGGGGCGGGTCCTTCATACCACCCGCGGGCGGTTCGGAGTCAACCCTGTCGCCACCCGGACACCCTCTTTCAGTGCCGGATTTCAAGGGGGGTCACGACCAAAGGAGGTGTCGGCGGGTCAGGAGGCCCCGAGCGGGGTGA
This sequence comes from Phaeospirillum tilakii, assembly GCF_042683125.1. Classification (NCBI taxonomy): domain Bacteria; kingdom Pseudomonadati; phylum Pseudomonadota; class Alphaproteobacteria; order Rhodospirillales; family Rhodospirillaceae; genus Phaeospirillum; species Phaeospirillum tilakii. The sequence goes on along the minus strand of NZ_JBHUIY010000001.1, from coordinate 64,547 downwards.
TGCGCCAGGCCGGCAGCGTCACGGTGGCGGTGGTGCCCTGGCCGAGACGGCTGTCGAGCTCGAAATGGCCGCCATGGGCCTCGACCAGCGCCTTGGTCAGCGGCAGGCCCAGGCCGCTGCCCTCGTAGCGGCGCGACAGCCGGCTGTCGGCCTGGACGAACGGCTCCATCACCCGCACCAGTTCCTCGGCGCTCATGCCGATGCCGGAATCGGTGACGACGATGACGAAACCGTCGGCGTCGGCACGGGCGGTGATGGTCACCGCCCCGCCCTCGTCGGTGAACTTGACCGCGTTCGACAGCAGGTTGAGCACGATCTGGCGCATCCGCCGCTCGTCGGCCAGCAGCAGCGGCAGGCCCTCGGGCAGATGGGCCTCGACCGTCAGGCCGGCATTGGCCGCCCGCCGCGCCAGCATCCGGGCCGAGGCGCGGATGATCCCGGCGACATCGACCACCGTCTCGACCAGATCGGTCATCCCCGCCTCGGCCTTCGACATGTCGAGGATGTCGTTGATCAGTTCGAGCAGATGCATCCCGCTGTCGTGGATGTCGTCGAGATAGGGCCGGTAGCTGACCGGGGTGATCGGGCCGAAGATCTCGTGCTTCATCATCTCGGAAAAGCCGATGATGGCGTTGAGGGGGGTGCGCAGTTCGTGGCTGATGTTGGCGAGGAAGGTGTTCTTGGCGCGGTTGCCGCGCTCGGCCGCCTCCTTGGCGTCGCGCAGGGTCTGCTCGGTGCGCTTGCGCTCGGTGATGTCGGTCAGGCTGAGGATCACCCCGCCGCCCGGCATCGCCGAGGCCCGCACCTCCAGCACCGTCCCGGCGGCGCCGCGCTGCTCGAACACCATGTCCTTCTGCCGCCGCAGCGCCTCGGCCAGGCGCACCGTCTCGCCGACCGGGGCCGGGCCGGGCGTCGTCTCGGCCGGCACCAGCAGGGCCAGCAGCAGGGTCAGCTCGATCGCGCCGGGTTCCAGTTCCGCCTCGGGCAGGCCCAGCATCCGCCGCGCCGCCTGATTGAGCGCGCTCAGGGTGTCGTCGGCGCCGAACACCGCCACCCCCTGGGCCATGTTGTCGATGATCGCCTGGAGCCGCGAGGCCTGCTGGCGGAACCGCGCCTCGCCCTCGATCAGGGCGGTCTCGACCCGCTTGCGCTCGGTGATGTCGCGGATCACCCCGATGAAGGTGGTCATGTCGCCCTGGCGCATCTCGGCGACGCTGATGTCGAGCGGGAATTCGCTGCCGTCGCGCCGCCGCCCGCGCACCTCGCGGCCGAGGCCGATGACGTGGCGCTGCTGGGTCTTCATGTAGCGGTCGATGTGGTCCTGATGGCCGGCGGCGAACACCGCCGGCATCAGCATCGTCACGTTGCGCCCGACCACCTCGTCGGCGTCATAGCCGAAGATGCGCTGGGCCGCCGGATTGAAGCTCAGCACCATCCCGGTCTCGTCGATGGTCAGGATGCCGTCCAGCACCGTGTCCATCACCCCCTTCAGCCAGGTGACGGTGCTGCCGAGGCTTTCCTCGACCTGCCGGCGCTGGGTGATGTCGCGCAGCACCCGCAGCTGGCCGCCATCGGGCAGCGGATAGGTATGGACGGCGACCCAGCGCCCGTCGGCGCAGACATCCTCCTCGCCGACCATCCCGGCGCGCCAGCTCACCAGCTTGGCGGTCCGCCACGACTGGTCGCGGCCGAGCGCCTCGCCGCCGACCTCGACCACGTCGGCGAAGCGCATCCCGGTCTCCAGCCGATCCAGGCCGGGGCGGAAGAAGTTCTGATAGGCTTCGTTGCTGGCGATCAGCCGGGCGCGGCCGTCATAGACCGCGACCCCGTCGATGCGACCGTCGATCGCACGGGCGACGCGGCGGCGATAGCGCCGCCGCCGCCAGCCGAGCCAGGCCAGGGTGCCCCCGATCCCGGTCGCCAGCCCCCCCCCGGCGGCGGCGGCCAACACCGACACCACGCTTTGCGTCGCCTCGAGGGGAAGATCCATGCCAACGCTCCCGGCCGCCGGGGCCGACGCGCCCTTCGCCTATTCGTCGTAGGCGGCAAGCGAGGTGAAGGGAACGCCCAGTTCCTTGAGCCGCTGCCGCCCGGGCAGGAAGGACAGCTCGATGATGCTGGCCGAGCCGGTGACCTCGGCCCCGATCTTGCGCAGCAGTTCGATGCCGGCGGTCATGGTGCCGCCGGTGGCGAGCAGATCGTCGAGCACCACCACCCGCTGGCCCTCGGTGATGGCGTCGTGCTGGATCTCGATGGTGTCGGTGCCGTATTCCAGGGCGTATTCGTGGCGGACGGTCTTGCCCGGCAGCTTGCCCTTCTTGCGCAGCATCACGAACCCACAGCCGAGCTTCAGCGCCAGCGGCGCCGCGACCAGGAAGCCGCGCGACTCGATGCCTGCCAGCACGTCGGGCTGGAACCGCCGCACGTCGCGCGCCAGCCGCCCCATCGCCACCTGCCAGGCATCGGCATGGGCCAGCAGGGTGGAAATGTCATAGAACAGGATACCCGGCTTGGGAAAATCGGGGACGCTGCGAATATGGTCCTTGATGTTCATGTCCGCGCTCTGAGAGAGAATAAGGAGCCGGCATGGTAACCACAGCCCGGAGGATGGTCAAAAGCAATCCGGGGCCGGGCCGAGCATCGCCGCCAGCGTTTCCGCCACCGCCGCGACCGGGATCGACTGCATCGTGTCTCCGCCGAACTCTTGCGCCCGCAACAAGCGCAACCCCGGGGTCGAAGGGGCGAACTTCGCCGCCGGAGTCGGCCCGAACAGCGACAGCAGCGGGATGTCAGCCGCCGCCAGCATGTGGCCGGCGCCGCTGTCGTTGGCCACCGCCGCCCGCAACCGCCGCCCCAGCGCGATGGTCAACAGCGGCGACGGATCCGCCGCCTGCTGCAACGGCAGCAACGCCCCCGGCAGCGCGGCGCGGACCGGACCTTCCCACTCCGCCGCCTCGGCCGGCCCGAGCAGCACCACCGGCACCCACCCGGCCGCCGCCACCCCCTGCGCCACCGCCAGATAACGGTCGAGCGGCCAGCATTTGTAGCGCCCCCCCGCCCCCGGCGCGAAGCCGACATAGCCCCGCCCCGGCGGCAGCAGAAGCTCGGCCTCGGCGGCGCGGGCCGGATCGGCCGGCAGCGGCGCCAGCGGCCCGACCGGCCGCCCCGAGGCCAGCTCGACCAGCCCCAGCAACTGCGCCGCCATCGCCGCCGGCCGCGCCTGCCCCGGCGCCGGCCGCAGATCGGACAGACGGTAGCCGGCGGCGGCGGACAGGAACCGTCGATGGCGGATCCGCTTCAGGATCAAACTGGTCAGCAGCCGCCGCTGGGTGTCGATGATCAGGTCGAACGACCGCCCCGGCAGCGGCCGCCGCAGCAACTCGACCGGGCGCGAGCCGATCCCGCCCTGGTCGATCACCTCGTCGAGCAGCCCGGCCACCAGCGGCGCCAGCGTCCCGGCATAGACACTGTGCCCCTTGCCCGCCAGCCAAGTGATCCGCGCCGCCGGAAACGCCGCCCGCAGCGCCCGCACGAACGGCAGCTTGATCAGACCGTCGCCGACCGCGTCGAGCCCGACATAGACCAGCAGCGAAGCGGGATCGCTCATCAGAAAAGTCCCCGGATTTTCGCGGGCTCCGCCCGCACCCGCCAGGAGCCAGCGGCTCCTGGACCAGCATCGGTTGGTCGTGTGCGACAAACGCCTTTCAGCTTGGGCTCTTGCCGCCCGGGAGACGGGAGAGCCCAAGCTGAAGGCTGATCGGGGCCCCGACCATTGATGCAGGTCCAGGAGCCGCTGGCTCCTGGCGGGTGCGGGCGGAGCCCGCGTTTTGGCTTAATTAAGACAGAAAGGCTCTTTTGCCCTCGACCCGGACCCGTCCTTCGGCCAGCAGGCGGAGCGCGCGGGGATAGGCGTGGTGTTCCTGTTCCAGCACCCGGGCGGCGAGGCGATCCTCGTCGTCATCATCCTCGACCGGCACCGCCGCCTGGATCAGGATCGGGCCGGCATCGAGGTCGGGGGTGACGAGATGGACGGTGCAGCCGTGCAGCCGCACCCCGGCCTCAAGGGCACGGCGGTGGGTATCGAGCCCGGGGAAGGACGGCAGCAGCGAGGGATGGATGTTGAGCATCCGTCCCTGCCACGCGGTGACGAACCCGCTCGACAGCAGCCGCATGAAGCCGGCGAGACAGACGATATCGACCCCGGCCGCGCGCAGGGCGCGGTCGAGTTCGGCATCGAACGCCTCGCGCGACGGATAGTCGCGGTGGGGGATCACCCGGTGCGGCACCCCGGCGGCGTCGGCGCGGTCGAGCGCCTTGACCCCCGGCACGTTGGAGATCACCAGCGCCACCTCGGCCGGGAAATCGGCGGCGGCGCAGGCATCGAGCAAAGCCTGGAGATTGCTGCCCCGGCCCGACACCAGCACGCCGACCCGGGCCCGGCGCGCCGGGCTGAACGGAGCCGTCACGCGCCCTCGCCGTCGAGCAGGAGGCTGACCAGACCGTCGGCCAGTTTCGGCTCGAACCAGGTCGATTTGGGCGGCATCACCTGACCGGCGTCGGCCACAGCGATCAGATCCTCCATCGCGGTCGGATAGAGCGCGAACGCCGCCGCCGCGCCGGAATCGACCCGGGCCGCCAGGGCCTCCAGTCCGCGCCGGCCGCCGATGAAATCGATGCGCGGGTCGCGGCGCGGGTCGCTGATCCCCAGCAACGGCTCGAGCAGGCGGTCGGACAGCAGGCTGACGTCGAGCCGGGCGACCGGATCGGCCGGCGGCGGCTCCTTGAGGCCGAGACGATACCATTTCCCGGCGAGATAGAGGCCGAACCGCCCCGCCGCCTCCGGCCGGGCCGGGCCGTCCGACGGTTCGACGGTGAAGGCGGGCTCCAGCGCGGCGAGGAACCCCGCCGGGTCGCGCCCGCCGAGATCGGCGACGACGCGGTTGTAGTCGAGAATCCGCATCTCGCCGATCGGGAAGCTGACGGCGAGGAAGGATTGGGCCGAGGCCGCGCCGGGCCGGGCGGCGGCCACCCGCGCCGCCGCGGCGGAACGGTGGTGACCGTCGGCGATGTAGACCGCCCGCATCGTCTGGAAGGCGCGGGTGATCGCGGCGATGTCGCTCGGGCGGCTGACCACCCACAGCCGATGGACCACGCCGTCGGGGGTGGTGGCCTCGGCATCGGGCGCGGTGCGCCGGGCGGCGTCGGTGACCACCGCCAGCGAGGGATGGGCGGGATGGGCCAGCAGCACCGGGCCGGTCTGGGCGTCGCAGGCCTCGATCTGGTGGACGCGGTCGTCCTCCTTGTCGGGCCGGGTCACCTCGTGACGGCGGATCCGGTTGGCGCGGTAATCGGCCACCGCCGCCGCGCCGACGATCCCGGTCTGGACGTGGCCGTCGCCTTCGAGCTGGTAGACGTAATAACGCGGGCCGGGATCGCGGACCAGCTGGCCAGCGGCGATCATCGCCCGCAGATTGGCCCCGGCCTTGGCATAGACCGCCGCATCGTGCGGATCGGTGCCGGGGGCCAGATCGATCTCGGCCTTCGAGACATGCAGGAACGACAGCGGATTGTCCGCCGCCAGCGCCCGCGCCTCGTCCGACGACAGGACATCATAAGGCGGCGCCGCCATCCGGGCGGCAAGCCCCTCGGCCGGACGCAGACCGGCAAAGGGACGGAACAGCGGCGGAATCGCGGGTTTCGGGGGCACGGGCTGCGGGGACACGGTCGGGCGCACCTTTCGGCTGGCGGATGGCCGGAGCAACGGCCAGACGGGGCCGTCCCGGGGAAATTTCCTCCGTCGGTCTTAGCCCGGATTCACGCCGCTGTCATCCCGCCAGAACGGCCGCCCGCCGCGATCGCGCCCGAGGAGGGGAGAGAAATTTGACGCGTGGATATTGTTCTCGGGGCCGCTTGGTTCTATATTACTTTAAGCTTACCACCAAATACGTAATCGACCCCACAATCCCCGCGACGGGGGGAATGACCACGTACAAGGCGAGGTCTCCCATGCAAATTGAGGTTGTTAATGGCCAGACCGTGATCGGCCGAATGGAAGTGGATGATCCCAGCCGCTCGTACCTGCTGCTCTATCGCATTCCGCTCAATGACCAGCAGGAGAAATCCTTTGACCATGCCTCGGCCCAGTTCGAAACCCTGACTCTTCCGATTGACTGGGTTTCGATCCAGGGCGAACGGCGGCGCTGCCTGCTGGCGTCGGGAACGGACATGACCGGAATCATCAATTTCCACCCGATGAGCCGGAACTGAGCGCAGCGGTGTTGGGGCGTCAGCGTGCCGCCGCCTGTCTCGGGCCGGGCGATCGCCGGCCCGCGTCATCCGATTGCCCGGATTTCTGACAACCGGGCTGGCGCGCGGCGAGGAGCTGGATTATAGTGGGCGTGTCGGGAAACCGACTATGACGCTAAACGCCATGCGGAATAGACGTTGCGGACCCGGGGGCGGTACCCGGCGCCTCCACCAGAACGTCCGGCCGGCGGCCGGGCTCCAAGGGGGCGAAACAGGATCGACGCGCGCAGTAAAGGCTTGGTTTGCGTTCGGCATGATACCACCGTCATCGGGTCAATCCTAACAAGTGCCAACGACAACGTTGCTCTTGCCGCTGCGGCTTAACCCGTAAGCGCGGTCCGGGGGGACACCGGGCAACAGAAGTCCCCCCACTTCCTTTTGGGCGATGCCGGTCCGGCGGCTGGCGTCGCTGTCGGCGTCTACGGGGGAATGTGGCGGATGGGTCAGGACGGTTTGCGCTACGATAAAATGGTCGAAGAGGCGTTGCGTAGCGTGGTGCGCGAATCCCTCTCCTTCGCCGCTGAGAATGGCCTGCCCGGCGATCACCACTTCTACATCACCTTCCGCACCCACCTGCCCGGCGTCGCCGTGCCCGATTACGCCCGCGCCCGCCATCCCGAAGAGATGACCATCGTCCTCCAGCATCAGTTCTGGGACCTCACGGTCGATCACGAAAGGTTCGCGGTGACCCTGTCCTTCTCCGGCAAGTCGGAACGGCTGGAGATCCCGTTCAGCGCGGTGACCGGTTTCGCCGATCCCTCGGCCAAGTTCGGGCTCCAGTTCCAGGGTATCCCCGGGCTCGAGGACGACGGGGATGACGAAGCCCCCGCCGCCGTTTCCGCCGCCGCTACCCCGGCGGCCGAACCCGTCCGCGACGGCGCCGAAAGCGAAGGCGACGGCAAGGTCGTCACCCTCGACCGTTTCCGCAAGAAGTAAGCCGAAAAGGCGGGCTCTGCCCGCACCCGCCAAGGGCCGCAAGGCCCTTGGAACCCATCGATGGTCGGGACACCCTGCTGCCGGATGACAACGGAGCAGGGTTTTTTGTGTCCCCAGCCAAGCAGCTATCGGCCGATAATTATCGGAGGCTGCATTTATTTTGTAGTGCAGTTCTTCATTTTTGAATAAATTCGGAGGGTGGATGGAGGAGATCCTCGCATGCCCCAGCTTCCCCCGACGGCCCAGGCCCGTCTCGACGCGATGTACGCCGAAGCGGCCACCCGCAAGCCCGCTTTTGACTCGGCCATTGCCGAAATTGCCACGCGTTTCGGCGGAGAAGCCCGACTGGTACCGCTCAAGGGCCGGGCACGCGCGGAAGCCAAGATTCTGACCGACTATGCCGGCGAACCATCGCGGATCCAGGACCTATTGCGCGCCACCATCATTGCTCCCGACCTCGACCGGGCCCGTCAGATCCTAGCGGCGCTCGAACAGCGGTTCGCCGTGCTGGCACAGGGACGACGGAACCTGCTCGATCCGGCGATCACCCCCGAGGATGGCTATCGCGATGCCAAGGTAAACGTCGGCCTCGACGGGCATGTCGCCGAGATTCAGGTATCGATCCCGGAAATGCTGGCGGCGAAGACGCTGGCCCATTCTTATTACGAGGAACGACAGGCTCTGCTGCGGACCACCGCCGATGGGCGAGACCTTTCCCCCGAAGACGTGGCACGGGTGGACACCCTCCTGGTCGCCATGCGACAGATCTATTCGGCGGCCTGGAGCCAGGTCGCCCGCAACGCACGGAACTCGGCCTCGGAAATGGGGGCGCCGTTGCGATACGCCGAATCGGCGGGGAACGGCCGTGGCTCGGGACCATCGAACGCTCGGGTCATGTATGACGGGCCGACCCAGACCGGGATACCCTCGACGTCGAAGAACCGCGAGCCCGGGGGAAACCCCAACTCCGTGGACATGGCAACCTCCTCATCGTTCCCGGAAGACCGGGGAGGCGAAACGGACGAACCCCAATTGAACCCGTGCCCCAATATCGGCCCGAACGAACCAGACTATGATTAAGATACGTCCTGGACTCAACGTCTACAATCAGGATCGCCTCGACGACGCGACCTTCGTCGCCGGCTTCGTCGCCCGCCACGAGTTGCTGGAGGCGATTCTCGACCAGCTTCGTCATCAGGCCGGAGGCGGCGACGCCATCCATCAGATCCTGATCGGATCGCGTGGGATGGGCAAGAGCATGCTGCTGCGCCGGCTGGCGATCGCGGTCAAGAAAGACGAGGCCCTGCGCGCCGCGTTTCTGCCGTTGCGTTTCCGCGAGGAGCAATACAACGTCATTTCGCTCGATGCGTTCTGGCGCAATTGTGGCGAGGCGCTGGCGGAATGGAATGAAGCCGCCGGCCGGACGGCGGACGCCGCCGAGCTGGACCGGGCGATCGAAACCGAGGCCTGGCGCGACCCCGAACAGGCGGCGGAGCAATTCCTCGCCGCCTGCCGCCGGGCCGGTGGGCGGGCGCTGCTGCTGCTCGACAATCTCGACCTGATCCTCGATGGGATCGGCCCCCAGGGCGGGTGGGCCCTGCGGCGAATCCTCCAGGAGCGCGGCGGGCCGGTGGTGATCGGCGCCGCAACCCGATTGCTGGCCCAAGGCGGCGACCGCGACGCGCCGTTCCACGAGTTCTTCCGCCCCCATTTCCTCGAACCGCTGAGCCAGCCGGAATTGCTGCGCTGCCTGCATGCCTTGGCTGAGTTGCGCCAGGAGCAGGGAGCGCCGGTCAAGGCGGTGCTGGCCCGCCAGCCGGAGCGGCTCGCCACCCTCTACACCCTGACCGGCGGCAATCCCCGGGTGCTGGCATTGATCTACCAATTGCTGGAACGGGCCGAAACCGACACGATCTTCGGCGACCTCGAAGTGCTGCTCGATCAGGTGACCCCGTTCTACAAGGCCCGGGTCGAGGAGTACCAGACCCCGCAGCAACGGGCGGTGATCGACGCGATCGCCCTGGCCTGGGATCCGATCACCTCGGGAAAACTGGCCGAGATCACCGGAATCGAGGTGACGACGATCTCGTCACAACTCACCCGGCTGAAGCGCGACGGCTTCGTCGAGGAGGTGGCGACCTCCGGCGCCCGGGCCGGCTACCAGATCAGCGAGCGGTTCCTCAACATCTGGTACCTGATGCGCCACGGCACCCGCCGCACCCGGCAACGGCTGCGCTGGCTGGCGATCTTCCTCAGCCGACTGTTCGGCGCCGAAGAACTCGACCGCCTCGCCGCCGAGGCCCGCGACCCGGCCCGCGCCGACCACTGGCACGCAGATTACCGCGCTGCGGTACTGGAAGCCTGCGAGATGATCCGGCAACCCGCCACGGCAGCCGGAGGGACGGCAGGGCAAGCCGGCCGGGCAGCTGCCGACCGCGCCGCAGAGTCGAGTTTGGTCGCAATACTGAAGGCAGAAAGCCAAGGCGACTTTTCCGCGCTTGTCGCACAGAGCGACGCGTGGCTCTCCGCCACCTCCGTTCCGCACCCGCCATCCTCCGTCGCACTGATATTGACCATCAAAGGGTTCGCGCTGGAAAAACTTGGGCGCACCGACGAGGCGATTGCCGTCTATGACGACCTCCTTACCCGCTTCGGCGACGAGCCGGACACGAAAATCCGCCAAACGGTCGCCAATGCCCTCTTCAACAAGGGCGTCGCCCTCGGCCAACGCGGGCAGAGCGAGGCGGCGATTGCCGTCTATGACGACCTCCTTGCCCGCTTCGGCAACGGGCCGGACATGGAAATCCGCCAACTGGTCGCCAAAGCCTTCTTCAACAAAGGCGTCAGACTCGGCCAACGCGGGCAGAGCGAGGTGGCGATTGCCGTCTATGACGACCTCCTTACCCGCTTCGGAGACGAGCCGGACACGGAAATACGCCAAACGGTCGCCAGAGTCTTCTTAAACAGGGGCGTCGCCCTCGGCCAACGCGGGCAGAGCGAGGCGGCGATTGCCGTCTATGACGACCTCCTTGCCCGCTTCGGCGACGAGCCGGACACGGAAATACGCCAACAGGTCGCCAAAGCCCTCTTCAACAAGGGCTTCAGACTCGGCCAACGCGGGCAGAGCGAGGCGGCGATTGCCGTCTATGACGACCTCCTTTCCCGTTTCGGCGACGTGCTGGACACGGAAATCCGCCAAACGGTCGCCAGAGCCCTCTTCAACAAAGGCTTCACCCTCGGCCAACGCGGGCAGAGCGAGGTGGCGATTGCCGTCTATGACGACCTCCTTGCCCGCTTCAGCGACGAGCCGGACACGGAAACACGCCAAACGGTCGCCAGAGCCTTCTTAAACAGGGGCGTCGCCCTCGGCCAACGCGGGCAGAGCGAGGCGGCGATTGCCGTCTATGACGACCTCCTTGCCCGCTTCGGCGACGAGCCGGACACGGAAATACGCCAACAGGCCGCCAAAGCCCTCTGCAACAAGGGCGTCACCCTTGGCCAATGCGGGCAGAGCGAGGCGGCGATTGCCGTCTATGACGACCTCCTTGCCCGCTTCGGCGACGAGCCGGACACAGAAATCCGCCAAGTGGTCGCTTGGGCACTGATGGGAAAAGGAAACAGCTTGTGCGACCTGTACGGGGACCTTGCCGCAGCCGAGGCGACCTATCGGCGCGGGTTGGAGATCGCCGGCGATGATCTGTTCCTGAAAGAAAACCTCGCCTGGGTGCTGGTCGTCGGCGGACGGATCGAGGCGGCGCGGGAAATTTCCGAGCAGCTTGACGGGTTGGACCCGGTCGGGCGGGATCTGCTGCGGGCCGGGATGGCGTTGGGGCGAGACAATCTGGGCGACGCCTTCGAGGCGCTGCGGGCGGCGCTGGAGACCGGCCTGGACTCCGCGACCTCGCCGTTCTTCGACGACCTGTTGCGACTGCTGCGGCTGGCGGCGGGACGGGGACATGGGGAACGGATGCTGGAATGGTGGCGGACGGAAGGCTTTGCCGAGCGTTATGCCCCGATCCACGCCGCCTTCACCGCCTTCATCAAGGGAGATCGCTTCCTGCTCGACTTCGCCCCGGAAATCCGGCAACCGGCGGAAAGGCTGTTGCGCCGGCTGGCCCCGCAGCGGGAAACGGCGCCACCACCACCAGCGACCAAACGCCGGGGCCGCCCCCGCAAACGGCCGACGTCCTGACGGGAGACTCCCGTCAAGGGTTCCAAGGGCCCTCGGCCCTCGGCGGGTGTGGGCGGAGCCCACGTCACAGCGGCTGGTACGGTTTCCCCAGCGCCTCGGCGACCGCCTGATGGGCCACCGCCCCGGCATGGATGTTGATCCCGGCGGCGAGGTGCGGATCGCGGCGGGCGGCCTCTTGCCAGCCCGCGCCGGCCAGCGCCAGCACGTAGGGCAGCGTGGCGTTGGTCAGGGCCAGGGTCGAGGTGCGCGCCACCGCCCCCGGCATGTTGGCGACGCAGTAATGCACCACCCCGTCCACCACGAAGGTCGGCTCGGCGTGGGTGGTGGGGCGGCTGGTCTCGAAGCAGCCGCCCTGGTCGATCGCCACGTCCACCAGCACCCGGCCGGGGCGGATCCGGGCCAATTGGTCACGGCGGATCAGCTTGGGCGCCGCCGCCCCCGGCACCAGCACCGCGCCGACGATCAGGTCGGCGGTGGGGAGATGCTGCTCGATCGCCTCGGCGGTGGCGAACAGGGTGCGCAGGCGCGGACCGTACAGGGTGTCGAGTTCGGTCAACCGCCGCATCGAGCGGTCGAGCACCACCACCTCGGCGCCGATCCCCAGCGCGACCCGGGCGGCATTGGCGCCGACCACCCCGCCGCCCAGGATCACCACCCGGGCCGGCTCGACCCCGGGGGCGCCGGACAGCAGCACCCCGGCTCCACCCCGCGCCTTCTCCAGGCCGGCGGCGCCGACCTGGATCGCCATCCGTCCGGCGATCTCGCTCATCGGCGCCAGCAACGGCAGCCCGCCCCACGGGTCGGTCACCGTCTCGTAGGCGATCGCGGTGACGCCGGATTCGAGCAGCAACTCGGCCTGCTCGGGGTCGGGGGCGAGATGCAGATAGGTGAACAGCACCTGACCGGGGCGCAGGCGACGGCATTCGGCCGGCTGCGGCTCCTTGACCTTGACGATCAGTTCGGCCTGGGCGAACACCGCCTCGGCCCCGGCGACGATCTCGGCCCCGGCGGCGCGATAGGCGGCGTCATCGAAGCCGATCCCCGCCCCGGCTCCGGCCTGGACCAGGACCCGATGGCCCTGCCCGACCGCCTCGCGCACCCCGGCCGGGCTCATCCCGACCCGGTATTCGTGGATTTTGATTTCGGCGGGAACCCCGATCAGCATGATTTCATCTCCCCGCGTCTCATCAACGGGCCGGATTGCCGGCTCTTCTCAACAGCAATTACTTATATTAATAGAATAAATCCTGTCACAGACTTTGTGAAGGTGGTTTTTCCCAACGCGGACCGCGCGAAGAAGAGGGAAAGGGTTCCAAGGGCCCCCGGCCCTTGGCGGGTGCGGGCAGCGCCCGCGTCTCTGGCTCCAGAGGCGGGTTGACGCGAACCGGGAAAGGTGGTTGACCAGGACCGCGCCGGCGGCCGCCCCGAACGGGGTGCGTCGTCCCCACCCCCTTCAGCCAGAGGCCGACGAGCATGAGCGATTTCGCCTATCATGAACTTTTCCCGCTGGGGCCGGATGAGACCCCCTATCGCCCGCTCGGCGCCGAGGGGGTGGCCACCACCCGCCTCGACGGCCAGGAGATCCTCACCGTCACGCCCGCCGCGATCACCCGGCTGATCAAGGAGGCGATCCGCGACACCTCGCACCTGCTGCGGCCGGGCCATCTCGCCCAGTTGCGGGCGATCCTCGACGATCCCGAGGCGTCGGACAATGACCGCTTCGTCGCCTACGACCTGCTGAAGAACGCCTGCATTGCCGCCGGCGGGGTGCTGCCGATGTGCCAGGACACCGGCACCGCGATCATCATGGGCAAGAAGGGCGAGCGGGTGTGGACCGGCGGCGGCGACGAGGCGGCGATCTCGCGCGGCGTGGCCGAGGCCTATACCGAACTGAACCTGCGCTATTCGCAGACCGCGCCGCTTTCGATGTACGAGGAGGTCAACACCGGCACCAACCTGCCGGCCCAGATCGACCTGTACGCGACCCCGGGCAACGCCTACAAGTTCATGGTGATGGCCAAGGGCGGCGGCTCGGCCAACAAGACCTTCCTCTATCAGCAGACCAAGGCGCTGCTCAACCCGACCAGCCTGCTGAAGTTCCTCGACGCCCAGATCCGCACGCTGGGCACCTCGGCCTGTCCGCCCTACCACCTCGCCATCGTCATCGGCGGCCTGTCGGCCGAGATGACCCTGAAGACGGTCAAGCTGGCCTCGGCCCGCGCGCTCGACAGCCTGCCCGGCGAAGGGAGCGCCCACGGCCAGGCCTTCCGCGACCACGAGCTGGAACGGATCGTGTTGCAGATGACCCGCGACATGGGAATCGGCGCCCAGTTCGGCGGCAAGTATTTCTGCCATGACGTGCGGGTGATCCGCCTGCCGCGCCACGGCGCCTCCTGCCCGGTGGCGATCGGGGTGTCGTGCTCGGCCGACCGCCAGATCAACGCCAAGATCACCGCCGACGGCCTGTTCCTGGAGCAGATGGAGACCGATCCGGCCCGCTTCCTGCCCGACATCGACGAGGCGACCCTGGGCGGGCCGGTGGTCAAGATCGACCTCAACCAGCCGATGGACCAGATCCGCCGCACCCTGTCGCAATATCCGATCCGCACCCGGGTGGCGCTGACCGGATCGATGGTGGTGGCGCGCGACATCGCCCACGCCAAGCTGAAGGAGCGGCTCGACCGCGGCGAGGGCCTGCCCGATTATTTCCGCCAGAGCGCGGTCTATTACGCCGGCCCGGCCAAGACCCCGAGCAATTTCGCCTCGGGCTCGTTCGGCCCGACCACCGCCGGGCGGATGGATTCCTACGTCGATCAGTTCCAGGCCGCCGGCGGCTCGATGGTGATGATCGCCAAGGGCAACCGCTCGAAGGCGGTGACCGAGGCCTGCAAGACGCATGGCGGCTTCTATCTCGGCTCGATCGGCGGTGCCGCCGCCCGTCTTGCCCGCGACTGCATCAAGAAGGTCGAGCTGCTGGAATATCCCGAGCTGGGGATGGAAGCGGTGTGGCGGATCGAGGTGGTCGATTTCCCCGCCTTCATCGTCGTCGATGACAAGGGCAACGACTTCTTCGCCGACTTCGCCCACTGACGGCGGGGCGCCGCCGGGGGCCTTGCGGCCCCTGGCGGTTGCCGCTCAGCCGCGCGCCTGCCGCCAGCCGTCGAGGCTGTAGAGCAGGATCGCCGCCCAGATGCAGGCGAAGGTGATCAGGGTGGCCGGGGTCGGGCTTTCCCCGAACGCCAGCACCGCCAGCAGGAAATGGCCGGTGGGGGCGAGATACTGGAAGAAGCCGAGAGTCGAATAGCGCAGCCGCAGCGCCGCCGCCGCGAACCACAGCAGCGGCAGGGCGGTGACCGGCCCACCGGCGATCAGCGCCAGCGCCACCCCGATGTCGCCACCGAACACCGCCGCCCCCCCGGCGGCGCAATAAATCAGGTAGCCGAGCGCCAGCGGCGCCACCAGCCCGGTCTCGACCGCCAGCCCGGCCAGCGGCGCCACCGCCGGCAGCCGCTTGCGCAACAGCCCGTAGATCCCGAAAGACAGCGCCAGGGCGATCGCGGTCCACGGCACCGCCCCACCGCCCAGCACCGGCCCGGCGATGCCAGCGGCGGCGATGGTCACCGCCAGCCATTGCAACGGCCGCAACCGTTCCTTCAGCACCAGCACGCCGAGGGCGACATTGACCAATGGATTGAGGAAATAGCCCAGACTGGCCTGCAACACCTGCCCGTCGGCGACGGCGGCGATGAACACCAGCCAGTTGAAACTGACGCAGAGGGTGGTGCCGCACAGCACCAGCAGGGTGCGCCGCCGCCCGAGCAGGGCCCACACCTCGCCGCCCCGACGCTGCCACGCCAGCGTCGCCGCCACCACCAGCAGCGACCACAGGATGCGGTGGGCCAGCACCTCGGCCGGCGGCACGGTCGCCACCAGCTTCCAGAAGGCGGGAAACAGCCCCCAGGTCCCATAACAGGCCAGAGCATACAGCACCCCTTCCCGGGTGCTTCCGACCGACGGCGTGTTCATCGTTTTCGCCCTCCCCCGCCCCCTCGTGACGGGATCCAAGGGCCCATGGCCCTTGGCGGGCCCGGGCGGCGCCCGGACCAAGCGCCCGCGCGCGGGCGCTACTCGGCGGCGGCGCCCTTCAACCGCTCGATCTGGGCCCCGCAGGCGGCAAGCTTCTCCTCGACCCGCTCATAGCCGCGGTCAAGGTGATAAACCCGGTTGACCACGGTTTCGCCCTGGGCGGCCAGCGCCGCCAGCACCAGCGACACCGAGGCGCGCAGATCGGTGGCCATCACCTCGGCCCCGGACAGACGCGGCACCCCCCGGATGATCGCCGAGGCGCCGTGAACGTTGATCCGCGCCCCCATCCGCCCCAGCTCCGGCACATGCATGAAGCGGTTCTCGAAGATGGTCTCGGTGATCATCGAGGCGCCGTTGGCGGTGGCCATCAGCGCCATCATCTGGGCCTGCATGTCGGTGGGGAAGCCGGGATAGGGCTCGGTCATGATGTCGATGCCCCGGATCTCGCGCCCCTCGGCGGCGACGCGCAGCCCGCGCGGGGTGGGCTCGACCAGCACCCCGGCCTCGACCAGCAGCTTGGTGACCGAATCCATCAGCTCGGGCCGGGCCCCGATCAGCTCGATGTCGCCCCGGGTGATCGCGGCGGCGACGGCATAGGAGCCGGTCTCGATCCGGTCCGGCACCACCGAATAGGCGGCGCCGTGCAGCCGATCGACCCCCAGCACCCGCAGGGTGGCGGTGCCGATGCCGTCGATCCTGGCGCCCATCGCCACCAGACATTGGGCGAGGTCGGTGATTTCCGGCTCGCGGGCGGCGTTGCCGATCACGGTTTCACCCTCGGCCAGGGTGGCGGCCATCAGGATGTTCTCGGTCCCGCCGACGGTGACCTGGGGGAACACCACCTGGGCCCCCTTCAGCCGGCCGGCGACGCTGGCGACGATGTAGCCGCCGTCGAGTTCGATCCGCGCCCCCATCTTCTCCAGCGCCTGGAGGTGGAGATCGACCGGACGGGTGCCGATGGCGCAGCCGCCGGGCAGCGAGACGCGGGCCTGGCCCTCGCGGGCCAGCAGCGGCCCCAGCACCAGCACGCTGGCGCGCATCTTGCGGACCAGATCGTAGGGGGCGGTGGTGCTGGTGATGGTGGCGGCGGTGAGGTCGAGCACCCGGCCGGTATGCCCGCCGGCGGCCGAGGCGCCGTTGAGCAGCATCCCCACCCCGTGCTGGGCCAGCAGGTTGGCCATGGTGGTGATGTCGACCAGATGCGGCAGGTTCGACAGCGACAGGGTTTCGTCGGTCAGCAGGCAGGCCGGCATCAGCGCCAGCGCCGCGTTCTTGGCCCCGCCGATCGGGATCGCGCCCCGAAGCGGGGTGCCGCCGATGATGCGAATCCTGTCCATGCTGCTGCCGTGTCCTTCGCGCGCCGGGGGCTGTACGGAAAACGCCCCGTTTATCCCCCCGCCCGGCCGGGGTCAAGCGGATTGGCGCCCGCGCAGCGGTTCTCATTTTGGCTTTCGCCAAGCGGGCTGCCGCCCGCGCCCGCTCGGGGTGTGCCCCGAACCCCCTTTTTTTCGAAAACGAAGGGAGGGGGGGGCATCGCCCCGGTGGGTTTGGGCGCAAGCCCGATCCCTTAGCCGCCGTGGGCGGGCGGCAACAGCCGGTCGAGCAGCTTGCAGACCAGATCGCCGATCGGGCGCGGACGCGGCGGCGGCAGGCTGTCGCTCAGATAGGCCTCGACCGCCCGGCGCGGGTCGCGCTCGGCGGTGAGGCGGATGTCGATGCCGCGCCGCTTCATCTTGGCGACGAAGCCCTCCCCCGCCGACTGGGTCAACAGCGCGTCGATGCCGTCGAGCGGATGCGGCCGCCCGTCGGGATGGTGATGGAACACCGCCCCCGGTTCGAGCAGCAGACGCTCGGGCGCGGCGGCGGGGCCGGATTCGTCGCAGGTCCACACCAGCCAGTGGCGGGCGCGGCCGGCATGACCGGACAGGCGGGAATAGCGGGGATTGACGGCGAGGGCGATCTTCATGGCGGCAGTCTAGAACGCCCGGGGCCGGCGGGGAAGAGGCTGCCCGGACCGTCCGGCCGGAACGGAACGGCCGATAGGGCCAAACCCTTACATTTCGCCCCGTTCTGTTTCACCTTGCCGTCTGCGCAATCATGCATAGAGTGTGCTAGGATTTTCTGGTCAGCTAGTTCGACCAAGGAAAAAGAAATCCGGGGCGGCAGCCCCGTGGGGGAAGGAGGCCGCCGTGACGACTCGCATCGTCATTGCCGAAGATCAGCAATTGGTCCGCCAGGGCCTGATGGCCCTGCTGGCCGCCGATGGCGCGGCCGAATCCTGCGGCGGCGGCGCCCCGTTCGTCATCGTCGGCGAGGCCGACAACGGCCGCGCCGCGGTGGAGATGGCCCGCGCGCTTGGCCCGGACGTGGTGTTGATGGACCTGTCGATGCCGGAGATGGACGGGGTCGAGGCGACCCGCCAGATCAAGCGGCTGGCCCCCGGGGTGCGGGTGCTGGTGCTGACGGTGGCCCATTGCGAAAAACGGGTCGCCGAGGCGCTGGCCGCCGGCGCCGACGGCTACGCCCTCAAGAAGGCCAGCCACGGCGAGCTGAAATCGGCGATCACCGCCGTGCTGTCGGGGCAATCCTATCTCGGCCCCGGTTTGTCGGAGGATCTGGTGCGCGAGCATCTGTCCGGCGCCGAGCCGGGCGGCGGCGCCCTGACCGGACGCGAGCGCGAGGTGCTGCGCCTGATCGCCCAGGGCCTCAAGAACCGCGAGATCGCCGCCGACCTCGGCATCGCGATCAAGACGGTCGAAACCCACCGCACCAAGATCATGCAGAAGCTCGATTTGCACAATTCGGCCGAGCTGGCCACCTACGCGATGCGGCGCGGGATGATCGAGTAGCCTTCCCGCGCCCCGGGGGCGAGACCGCGCCGCGCACGGCTGCCGTGCGGGCATGGGAGTGGCGCTCCGCGCCGGGGCGGGGTAAAGCCATGTCCCGGTTCTCCCCCCCCTGTTCCAGGTCACGGCCCGATGAATTGCCAGCCCAACGCCCCGGCGATCCCGGATCTTCCCGTCGGCATTTTCGATTCCGGCGTCGGCGGGCTGACCGTCGCCTCGGCGATCCGGCGGCGGCTGCCGGACGAAACCCTGCTCTATCTCGGCGACCTCGCCCGCATGCCCTACGGCACCAAATCGCCGCAGACGGTGGCGCGCTATGCCGTCAACGCCGCGGATTTCCTGGTCCGGCGCGGGATCAAGGCGCTGGTGGTGGCCTGCAACACCGCCTCGGCGCTGGCGCTCGAGGCGATCGCCGCCCGTCATCCCGACCTGCCGGTGATCGGGGTGGTCGAGGCCGGCGCCGCCGGCGCGGCGCGGGGCTCGGCGGCGGGGCGGATCGTGGTCGCCGCCACCGAGGGCACCTGCCGCTCCGGCGCCTATGAGCGGGCAATCGCCCGCCGCCGTCCCGGCGCCAGCGTGGTCTGCGTCCCCTGCCCGCTGTTCGTCGCCCTGGCCGAGGACGGGCTGACCGACGGCCCGATCGTCGAGGCGGTGGCGCGCCATTATCTCGGCGCCGCGCTCGATCCCGCCGCCGCCGCCGATTGTCTGGTGCTGGGCTGCACCCATTTCCCGCTGCTGGCCCCGGCGCTGGCGCGGGTGGCCGGGCCGGGGGTGCGGCTGGTCGATTGCGCCGAGGCGACCGCCGACCTGCTCGCCGCCGCGCTGGCCGGTCCGCTCGCCGCCCGCCCCGGCGCCGCCGGCGGGCTGACCCTGGTCGCCACCGACGCCCCCGACCGCTTCGCCCGCATCGCCCAGCGTCTGTTCCCGGCGCTGGCGGGGCTGCCGCCGGTCGAACTGGCCGATCTCGGCCGCCCCCCGGCCCCGGCGGCGGCGCCCGCCGCCTGAGCAAGCGCAAGGGGCTCGATCCCACCTGCGATTTGATCTAATTTGATGGGATGGCTTGAGCGGCGCGACCGCCGGTGCTACCACTGCCCGGTGGCGACGGTGTGGTTCCGCCGCGCCCCGGCGCAGCCTTCGAGCGAGAATCGTCATGCTTGCGAAATATTACCGGGCATTCAAACAGGATCTCGATCAGCGCGGCATCATCTTTTCTTTTTCGGGCTACCTGTCCGAGGGGATCCTGTACTCCCTGGGCGAAGCGTTGCGCCAGAAGATGACCCTGGAGGAAACCGACCTCGGCACGATCAAGAAGGTGTTCTCGGTCTTCGTCGAGCAGTCGCAGAACATCATCCGCTACTCGGCCGAGAAACTGGCCAGCGACAGCGGCCGTCCGATCGAGCTTTCCTCGGGCATGGTCACCATCGGCACCGAGAACAACCGCTTTTTCATCGTCTGCGGCAATGTCGTCCTCGCCGATGACGAGCCCCGCCTGCGCGAGCGGCTGGAGCGGCTGCAACGGATGGACAAGGATCAGATCAAGGCCTACTACAAAGAGCAATTGCGCGAGGCGCCCGACGAGCAGAGCCGGGGCGCCACCATCGGTCTGATCGAGATCGCCCGCCGCGCCACCGACCCGATCGAGTTCGATTTCGACCCGATCGATTCCAGCACGTTCTTCTTTTGCATGAAGGTATCGATCTGAGATGAGCAGCGAGGTTCTCAGAATCGCCGCGACGGAACGGTCTCCCGAAATCGAACTCGACGTCGAGCGCGGTCTGCTGCGGCTGCGCGGCGAATCCTACCCCGAGGACGCCTCGTCGGTGTTCGCCCCGGTGTTCGTCGCCCTCCAGGCGGCGCTGGCCAATCCCGCCCCGACCGGACTCGAGGCCGAGTTCGCGCTGATCTATTTCAACAGTTCCAGCGCCAAGGCGCTGATGAACATGTTCCTGCTGCTTGAGCGCGCCGCCGCCAGCGGCATCCCGGTGCGGGTGCGCTGGCTCTACGCCGCCGAGGACGAGACGATGCGGGAATTCGGCGAGGATTTCAGCGAGGATCTCAGCCACGTCGCGTTCGATCTGGTCGCGGTCGGGGCCGAGGACTGACGGCGATGTCGTTCGACCTGTTCGATGCCGAGGAAAAGGTCCTCGAACAGGCGGAATCCCTGCGTGGCCTGCTGGCCGACACCCCACCGCCGCTGCGCGAGGGGGTCGAGGCCCTGATCGAGGCATTCGGCCGCAGCGTGCGCGAGCAGCGCCGGCTGGTCAAGGTCAGCGACCGGCTCCAGGCCCAGCTCGCCAGCCTCAACCACGAACTGGCCCGCCGCCGCGCCGAGGCCGAGCAGGCGCTGTCCGACCTCGAGGCGGCCCAGGATTCGCTGATCCAGGCCGAGAAGCTGGCCTCGCTCGGTGCCCTGGTCGGCGGGGTGGCGCACGAGATCAACACCCCGGTCGGCATCGCCCTGTCCTGCGCCTCGCTGCTGGCGGATTCGACCGAGACGATCCGCGCCGCCTATCAGGCCGACGAACTCGACGCCGACCGCTTCGAACGCTATCTCGACACCGCCGGCGACAGTTCGGCGCTGATCCTGTCCAACTGCCGCCGCGCCGCCGAACTGATCGGCAGCTTCAAGCAGGTGGCGGTCGATCGCGCCTCGTCGGAACGGCGCCGCTTCGATCTCGGCGCCACCCTGCGCGAGACCCTGGCCAGCCTCGGCCCCCGGGTGCGGCAGGCCGGCCACGCGGTGACGATCGACTGCCCGAGCGGAATCGTGATGGACAGCCATCCCGGCGCCCTGTCGCAGGTGATCGGCAATTTCGTCATCAACAGCCTGATCCACGGCTTCGATCCCGGCCAGACCGGCCGTCTGTCGCTCGCGGTCAGCCAGACCGGCCCCGATCAGGTCCGCATCGTCTATGCCGATTCCGGCAAGGGCATCCCCGAGTCCGACCGGGGACGGGTGTTCGACCCGTTCTTCACCACCCGGCGCGGCAGCGGCGGCACCGGGCTGGGCCTGCACATCGCCTACAATCTGGTCACCGGGCCGCTCGGTGGCGCCATCGCCCTCGATCCCGCGCCGGGCGGCGCCACCTTCGCCCTGACCCTGCCGCTGCGCGCGCCATGACCCCCCCGACCGCCGCGCGAGGAGCCCCGCCGCGATGAAGCCCGCCCCCCCGCCCGGCGAAACCGCCCCCCGCCGCCTGTTCCGCCGCCGTCCCGCCGCCGAGACCCCGCCGGCCGCCCCGGCCGCCGCCCCGCCGCCGCCCTGGCGGGTGCTGGTGGTCGATGACGATCCCGACATCCACGCGATGACCCGGATCGTGCTGCGCGACTTCTCGTTCCAGGAGCGCCCGTTCGAGGTGATCAGCGCCCATTCCGCCGCCGAGGCGCGGCGGGTGCTGACCCATACCCCCGACATCCCGGTGATGCTGCTCGACGTGGTGATGGAGACCCCCCATGCCGGCCTCGACCTGATCCACCACATCCGCGAGGAACTGGGCAATCACCGCATCGCCATCGTGCTGCGCACCGGCCAGCCGGGCGAGGCGCCCGAGCGCGAGGTGATGCTGGCCTACGACATCAACGATTACCGCAACAAGACCGACCTGACCGCCCAGCGGCTGTTCACCGCCCTGGTCGCCGGCCTGCGCTCCTGGATCAGCCTGACCCGGATCGAGGCGCTGACCCAGGTGCTGGAACAGCAGGTGGGCGAACGCACCCGGGCGCTCGAGGCGGCGCTGCGCTTTTCCGACGCGGTGCTCGACCGCCTGCCGCTGCCGGTGTGGGTCGAGGACGGCGCCGGGCTGCTGACCCGCTGCAACCACGCCTTCCGCGACCTGTTCGGGCGCGAACCGGAATCCTGGCAGGGCCGCCCCGCCACCTCGCTCCTGCCGCCGACCCCGGCCGGGCAGCCGGTCGAGCTGACGCTGGCCACCGCGATCGGCACGATCGAGGCGATCCTGCGCCGCCAGCCGCTGGCCCCGCCCGATTGCGGCAGCATCGGCACCCTGGTCGACATCACCCTCAGCAAGGAGATGGAACGCCGGCTGCGCGAGCTGGCCACCATCGACGACCTGACCGGGGCGCTCAACCGCCGCGCCTTCTTCGACGCCGCCACCCAGGAAATCGAGCGCGCCGGCCGCTATGCCATCCCGGTGTCGGTGGTGATGATCGATCTCGACCATTTCAAGCAGATCAACGACCGCCACGGCCACGCCATCGGCGACGCCGTGCTGCGCGCGGCGGCGGCGGCGATCGCCGCCAGCCTGCGCGAGGTCGATCGGCTCGGCCGGCTCGGCGGCGAGGAATTCGCCGTGCTGCTGCCCCAGACCCCGCTGGCCGGGGCGGTCGAGGTGGCGGAACGGCTGCGCCGCGCCATCGCCGCCGTCGCGGTGCCGCTCGGCCCCGGCGCGGCGACGGTCGGCCTGACCGCCAGCCTGGGCGTCGCCGAGCATCGCCTCGGCACCCTCGGCCCCGACGCGGTGCTCAACCGCGCCGACGCCGCCCTCTACCGCGCCAAGCGCGAGGGGCGCGACCGCGTCAGCCAGGATCCGCCATCCTGACCGCCCGCCCCGGCGCGACCCCGCCCGACGCAAGGCAGGAAACCGGTCGTTTCGGCCACGCTCCGATTGCGCTCCCGGGCGGGAAGTGGAATCATGCGGCCCCACCCCGAGGCTACGGAAAGTTTTCGTTGATGAGGACCGCCGCCTGCGCCGCCGCGCTGATCGCCCTGACGTTCCCCCTGACGGCGATCGCGGCCGGCCCGGGCAAGGCCACCACCGGCGAGCCCGCCCGGGCCGCCGCCACCGCCGCCCGCGGCGATGCCGAGGCCCAGTACCAGGCCGGCCTCGCCGCCCGCAAACGCCGGGGGGCCGAATCGCTGCGTCAGGCCTATGTCTGGTTCGGCCTTGCCGCCGTCCATGGCAGCGCCGCCGCCGCCGTCGAGGCGGCCAGGGCCTGCGAGGAAGGCGCCGGGGTGCCGCGCAGCCTGGAACGCGCCGGGCAATGGTGGTACCGCGCCGCCCAGCTCGGCGACATGAAGGCCCGCCAGCGCTGGGCCGACCTGTTCGTCGCCGGCCAGATCCGTTCGGTCGGCGGCATCGAGGGCGCCAGCTGGATCGGCGACCTCGCCCGGCGCGGCCAGCCCCGCGCCGCGATCGCCCTGGCCGCCGCCTATGAAGCCGGCGCCGGCATCGCCCCCGATCCGGCCCAGGCCGAATCCTGGCTGCGCCGCGCCGCTTTGCTCCAGGGCGATTCCGAGGCCCGCACCGGATTGGGCCGGCTGCTGCTGTCCCGCCCCGCCGCGTGGCGGGTGCCCGACGAGGAATCCTGGACCGTCAAGGACGCCGAGCGCCACAACCGCCCGCTCGGCCCGATCTGGTACGCCACCCCGCCCGCCGATGCCGGCGACAAGGCGGTCCATCTCCGCCCCGGCATCGACGAGGGGGCGCGCTGGCTGACCCTGGCCGCCGAGGATGGCGACGCCGAGGCCCAGTACACCCTGGGCAAGACCCTGGCCGAGGGCAGCGAACTGGCGATCGACCAGATTTCGGCGGCGCGCTGGCTCGAAGCCGCCGCCCACCAGCGCCACCCCGCCGCGACGATGCTGCTGGCCGGCATGGCCGCCCGGGGCGAGGGCTTCCCCGGCAAGGATCCGCTGCGGGCCTACGTGCTCTATGATCGTGCCGCCCAGCTCGGGCAGGCCGGCGCCGCCGAGGCCCGCGACGCCCTGGGCAAGAGCCTGGGCCGTCAGCTCGGTCGCGCCCGTTCGTTGGCCGAGGACCTCAACGCCCGGCGCTGAGGGACAAGGACGGGGCTAAACCGTTCGCGGGCGCCGCCCGCACCCGCCAAGGGCCGCAAGGCCCTTGGAACCCTTTCCCAGACCTTCGCGCGGCCAACACCCGCGCCGACATCATCCCGACGCAAAAAAGCCGCCGTTCCCCAGCCAGGGCACGGCGGCTTTTCGGCGAGGTCGCCGGGGATCAGCCTACTTGAGGCTCTTCAGGTAGGCGATCACCGCGGTCACGTCGGCCGGGTTCTTGAGACCGGCGAAGATCATCTTGTTGCCGGGGATGACTTCCTTCGGGTTGGCCAGGTACTTGGTCAGGAAGGCTTCGTCGATGGTCTGGTCGGCATGCGACAGGTGGGCCGGCGAATACTTGTAGTTCGGGGCCTGACCGATCTTGCGGCCATAGGCGCCGAACAGGCTCGGGCCGACGCCATTCTTACCGGCTTCCGGGCTGTGACAGGCGCGGCACTGCTTGAACGCGGCCGGCTCTTCGGCGGCGGAAGCGGCAAACGGAGCGGCGACAATGGCGACGGCAGCGACGGCGGCAGCCAGGGCCAGCTTTCTGAAGGTCAACATCAACGGTATCTCCCACTGCGCAGAATGGTTTGAGGCGCGAGGTCCCGGTTATCCCTTATGACTGTGACAAATTCAAGAGCGAGGTTGGCCCTGGAGTAGGGAAAAACCTACTCCAATCGAGTAGCTTGGAGCCCTCCTCGCGGCCCGGGCGAACACGCCGAACCGGGACCCCTGCCCCGGTCAAACCGATAGATGGGGGCGACGCCGTCGTTTTTCGCGGTTTGGAAAATAAAAGCTGCCGGACCGGCCGGCACGGCGGCGGAGGGCGCGCCCCCCGGGCGGGCGGGAGCCGTGGGGCGGCGGCCCCCCGCCACCGCCCCACGGGCCGTCGCCTATTTCAGGGTCTTGAGATAGGCGATCACGGCATTGACATCGTCGGCGCTCTTGAGGCCGGCGAACACCATCTTGTTGCCGGGGATGACCTCCTTCGGATTGGCCAGATACTTGGTCAGGAAGGCGTCATCGACGGTCTGGCTGGCGAACTTCAGATGGGCGTCGGAATATTTGAAGCCCGGCGCCTGACCGAGCTTGCGGCCATAGATGCCGGCGAGGCTGGGGCCGACCCCGTTCTTGCCCGCCTCGACGCTGTGACAGGCCTTGCAGGCGGTGAACGCCGCCGGCGCATCGGCGGCCGACGCCATCGCCGGCAGCGCCAGCAGCGCGGCCCCAACCATCATCCCGGAAATCTTGCTGACCTTCATACTGACCTCCTTGCAACCAAGCCCCCCACGGGCCATACGGGGTGACTCTTTCCTAAGATCGTGCCGATTGCAAGCACCCCCGGGAAATTATTCGGCGAGAAACAGGCCCTATAAGTAATGACCCTGCCCCCTCCTGCGCCCCTGCCGATCGATTCGGTCCTGCCCGAACTGCGCGCCGCCCTCGCCGCCCATTCCGGCGCGGTGCTGCTGGCCCCGCCCGGCGCCGGCAAGACCACCCGGGTGCCGCTGGCGCTGCGCGACGCGCCCTGGCTGGGCGGCGGCAAGATCGTGATGCTGGAGCCGCGCCGGCTGGCGGCGCGCGCGGCGGCGCGGCGGATGGCGGCCGAACTGGGCGAGGAGCCCGGCGCCACCGTCGGCTGGCGGGTGCGGTTCGAATCCCGCGTCGGCCCCGCCACCCGGATCGAGGTGGTGACCGAGGGAATCCTGACCCGGATGTTGCAGGACGATCCGTCACTGCCGGGAATCGGGCTGGTGATCTTCGACGAGTTCCATGAACGTTCGCTGCACGCCGATCTCGGCCTCGCCCTGGCGCTGGAAGCCCAGCAGGGGCTGCGCGAGGATCTGCGCCTGCTGGTGATGTCGGCCACCCTCGACGGCGCCCCGGTGGCCCGGCTGATGGGCGAGGTGCCGGTGATCGACAGCCCCGGCCGCGCCTTTCCGGTCGAGACGGTCCACCTCGCCCGCCCCGAGCCCCGCCGCTTCGCCGAGGCGGTGGCCCAGGCCGCGCTTCAGGCGATGGAAGACAGCGACGGCGACGGGCTGGTGTTCCTGCCCGGCAGCGCCGAGATCCGCCGCGTCGCCGCCCGCCTCGGCGAGCGGCCCGGACGGAGCGGACTCGACGTCGTCCCGCTGTATGGCGACCTGCCCGCCGCCGCCCAGGACGCGGCGATCGGCCCGGCCCCGCCCGGCCGGCGCAAGCTGGTGCTGGCCACCGCGATCGCCGAGACCTCGCTGACGATCGAGGGGGTGCGGGTGGTGGTCGATGCCGGCCTCGCCCGCGCGCCGCGGTTCGATCCCGGCTCGGGGATGACCCGGCTGGTGACCCTGCCGGTGTCGCGCGCCGCCGCCGACCAGCGGCGGGGCCGCGCCGGCCGCGTCGCCCCCGGCCGCTGCGTCCGGCTGTGGAGCGAGGCCGAGGACCGCGCCCTCGCCCCCCGCCCGCCCGCCGAGATCGAGGTCGCCGACCTCGCCCCGCTGGCGCTCGACCTCGCCCGCTGGGGGGTGGCCGACCCCGCCACGCTGGCCTGGCTCGACCCACCCCCCGCCGCCCACCTCGCCGCCGCCCGCACCCTGCTGATCGGGCTCGGCGCGCTCGACCGCGCCGGCCGCATCACCGCCCACGGACGCGAGATGGCCCGGCTGCCGCTGCATCCCCGCCTCGCCCACATGCTGCTGGCGGCGCGGCAAGAGGGGCTGGGCGGGCTGGCCTGCGACCTCGCCGCCCTGCTGGAGGAACGCGACCCGTTGCGCGGCACCGCCCGCGACGCCGACCTGCGCCGCCGGCTGCGCCTGCTGCGCGGCGAGGGCGACCCCGCCGCCGATCGCGGCGTGCTGGCGCGGATCCGTCAGTCGGCGCGCGACGTCCGCCGCCGGCTCGGCCTGCGCGGGGGGGAACAGGATGGCAGCCCCGACGAGGCCGGCCGGGTGCTGGCCTTCGCCTATCCCGACCGGATCGCCCGCCGCCGCCCCGGCGGCGAGCCGCGTTACCTGCTGAGCGACGGCCCCGGCGCGCTGCTCGACCCGGCCGACCCGCTGGCCGGCGAGCCGTGGCTGGTGGTGGCCGATCAGGACGGCGACCGGCGCGAGGCGAAAATCTACCTCGCCACCCCGATCACCCTGGCCGAGATCGAGCAGGATTTCGCCGAATCGATCGAAATGGTGGAGATCTGTGCCTGGGACCCGCGCGAGGAAAGCGTCGCCGCCCGCCGCCAGCGCCGGCTCGGCCGGCTGGCGCTGGAGGACAAGCCGCTCGACCGCCCCGACCCGGCGGCGCTGGCCCAGGCGATGGCCGAAGGCGTGCGCGGCCTCGGCCTGGAATGCCTGCCCTGGACCCCGGCGCTGCGCACCCTGCGCCGCCGGGTCGCCTTCCTGGCCGGCCTCGACCCCGAAGCCGGCTGGCCGGATTTGTCCGACCCAACCTTGCTGGCAACGCTGGAAGACTGGCTGGTGCCCTACCTGCCCGGCCTGACCCGGCGGGCCCATCTGGCCCGGCTCGACCTCGCCGCCGCGCTGGAGGGCCTGCTGCCCTACGACCAGCGCCGCCGGCTGGACACGCTGGCCCCGACCCACGTGACGGTACCGTCCGGCTCGCGCCTGCCGATCGATTACGATGGCGAGGTGCCGGTGCTGGCGGTGCGATTGCAGGAAATGTTCGGCTGCGCCGAGACGCCGCGCATCGCCGAGGGCCGGGTGCCGCTGCTGCTGCACCTGCTGTCGCCGGCCCGGCGCCCGGTCCAGGTGACACGGGATCTGGCCAGCTTCTGGGCCAACGCCTACCGTCAGGTGCGGGCCGACCTCAAGGGCCAGTACCCCAAGCACTGGTGGCCGGACGACCCGATGCAGGCCGAACCGACCGCCCGGGCCAAGCCGCGCAAATAGCGGGGCTGCCGCCCCCGCGCGCCTTCGGCGCGCAATACCAACACGTTACGCGGGCTACCGCCCGCGGCCCCGCCTGGAGGCTGACGCCTCCAGACCTCCCCCTTTTTCGATCGAAGCAGGTCCAGGAGCCGCTGGCTCCTGGCGGGTGCGGGCGGAGCCCGCGTGCGGGTGCGGGCAGAGCCCGCGTTTTTTTTCTACAGCACCCGAATATTGCGGAACTGCCAGGGATCGTCGCGATCGATGTCCTCGGGGAACAGCGCCTCGCGCCCGTCGAGCGGGGTCCAGTCGGTGAAGGCGCCGACCACCGGCCCGAGATAGGGCCGGCACAGGTCGAGGATCCGCTCGAAATCGACCTCGTCCGGCTCGACGATGCCGCGATTCGGGTTCTCCATCGCCCAGATCATCCCCGACAGCACCGCGGCGGTGACCTGAAGGCTGGTGGCGTTGTTGTGCGGGGCCAGCGAACGGGCCTCGCCCACCGACAGCTGCGAGCCGTACCAGTAGGCGCCCTTGCCATGCCCGGCCAGCAGCACGCCGAGTTCGTCGATACCGGCGGTGATCTCGTTCATCATCAGCCGCTGCACCGGCTGCTGCTGCCAGGTCTTGCCGGCCAGTTCATGCAGCGAGGTGATGGCGTCGTCGCAGGGATGATAGGCGTAATGACAGGTCGGCCGATAGACCACCGCGCCGTTGTCGCGCACGGTGAGGAAATCGGCGATCGAGATCGATTCGCTGTGGGTGATCAGGAAGCCGTGGAACGGCCCTTCCTGCGGGGTCCAGGTCCGCACCCGCTGGCTGGCGCCCGGCCGCATCAGATAGATCGCCGAATCGCAGCCGAAATCGTGGCGGCGGCCGTCGGGCGGCAGCGCCTTTTCATGGCTGCCCCAGCCGAGTTCGGCCGGCTGGCAGCCCTCGCCGACGAAGCCGTCGATCGACCAGGTGTTGACGAACTCACCGCGCTGCTTGGGACGGTCGGCGATCTGGGTGTCGCGCTCGGCGATGTGGATCACCTTGACCCCGGCGCGGCGGGCCAGATCGGCCCAGCCGGCCCGGTCGGCCGGGCGGGTGGCGTCGAGGCCGCAGGCGGCGGCGACGTCGAGCAGCGCCCGCTTGACGAAATGCGACACCAGCCCGGGATTGGCGCCATGGGTGATCAACGCGGTGGGGTCATTGGCCCCCGCCCCGGCGCGCAGGCCGAGCATCGATTCGCGCAGGGCGTAGTTGGAGCGCAGGCTGGGGCTGAGGCTGGGATCGGTATAGCCGCCGGCCCAGGGCTCGATGCAGGTGTCGAGATAGAGCGCGCCGCGCTGGCGGCACAGCTCGACCAGGGCGATCGAGGAGACATCGACCGACAGGTTGAGCAGGAAATCGCCCGGACCGAGCAGGGCCGACAGGCGGTCCTGATAATCGGCGCGGGTCAGAGCCTGATTGATGAAGCGCAGACCATATTCGTTGGCGACGTCATGGCCGCGTTCGTCGGCGGTGATGATGGTGATCCGGGCCGGATCGATCGCGATGTGACGCAAGATAAGCGGCATCACCCCCTGTCCGATGCTGCCGAACCCAACCACCACCAATCGTCCGTCAAACGCGAAATGCTTCATTTCATGGGATCTCCCGTCGTTGTCGTCGTTCCCGAGCCATTGTGGATTGCGAATCGCACACGGGCTTCGCACCCGCGCCCCTCGGACAAGGGGGGCAGGAGCCGAAAACCGTTCGGCGGCCGCAACGCCCGGAGCCCCGGCTCCGGCGCGGCCGCCGTCACATACTTTTTTCCATTCGGGGGATTTGAGCCCCTTCGCGGGTCACAACCATGTCCACCTCCCTTTCGGGGACCGGCCGTTACAGCCGTCTTCTCCAAAAAGGACGCGATCGTCGTTGCATAACCCCAACGGGCCATAGGCACGTGCGTGTGCGTCTCTGGCGGCGTGTATACCCAATCATCCCCCGGATGGCAAGGGGGGTTTGCAAAAAACACCGGGGCGCTTGGCACGCCGCCCGCGTCGGCGCTAGGATGACCGTCTTCGGCCGGCCCGCCGCCACAACCTCGGCGAGGGATAGGAGCCGCACCCACCCCGAAAGGTACCCCCGCCGCGCATGAATCCCCCCACCCCCTACCGCGTGCTGGTTGTCGACGACGACGCCGGCGACATCGCCCTGGTGTCGGAAGCGATCGGAATCGGCCCCTATCCCTGCGTGGTCGAACATGCCCGCGACGGCATCGAGGCCCTGGCCCGGCTGCGACCCGCGTCGCCTCCCCACGAATCCCCCGCCCCGATCGCGCCGATGCCGCATCTGGTGCTGCTCGACATCAACATGCCACGGATGAACGGGTTCGAACTGCTGGGCGAGATCCGCGCCGACCCCCGCCTCAGCCACCTGCCGGTGGTGATGATGTCAACCTCGACCGCCAGCAGCGACGTCGCCTCGGCCTACCGCGCCGGCGCCGGCGGCTACTTCGCCAAGCCGTTCGACATCGACGCGCTGTTCCACGCGATCCATCGGGTTGAGGATTACTGGTTCGGGCTGGTGCGGCCGCCGGGGTGAATTATATCCTTCCGGATAGTTATCCTTATGTCACTTCGCTGTCACACCCGCCCAGGCGTGAATTTTCGTGGCGCCGCCCCCCCATTTTTCGGTTAAACATGCCAGCCATGCGCAAGTGGTGCATCGCACAATAGGCGAAGTCCGCCAAAGTCGGCGCTCGGGTCATCAACCCAGCGTCGAACCAAGGCGGGGAGGTAGGGCTTGCACCCTGCTTTCGGGTAGCCTAGGATACACCCCAGGCGCTTTTTTGAGCATGTTTGACAAAATGGCTAGTTTTTGAGCATATCCATCCCTTCGGGGGCGACGCCGCCCCGACCGTGGATAGCCCGCTGGAGGAGGCATCAGGTTCCATGTCCGTCCGTATCACCCGCCGTCGCGCCATCACCGTGCTGGCCGCCGCGGCCGGCCTGCCGCTGATCTGGCACGCCAGCCAGGCCCAGGCCGCCCGCCTGATCCGCTGGGAGGGCACCACCCTCGGCGCGCCGTCCACCATCCAGCTTTATCACACCGACGAGGCCCAGGCCCGCGCCGCGATCGAGGCGGGGCTGGCCGAACTGGCCCGGCTGGAGCAGATCTTCAGCGTCTATCGCGCGGATTCGGAACTCTCCGCCCTCAACCGTGACGGCCGGCTCGAGTCCGCCTCGCCCGAGATGATCGAGATGCTGACCCGCGCCCGCGAGCTGGCCCGGATCAGCGACGGCGTCTACGACCCGACCATCCAGCCGGTGTGGCAGCTCTATTTCCGCCATTTCACCGCCGCCAACCCCGATCCCAACGGCCCCGCCGCCGAGGACCTCAAGGCCGCCCTGGCCCTGGTCGACTGGCGCGGGATCGAGATCGACCCGCTCGCCCGCCGCGTCACCCTGGCCCGGCCCGGCATGGCGGTCACCCTCAATTCCGGCGCCCAGGGCTACATCACCGACCGCGTCGCCCAGATCCTGCGCGACCACGGCTTCTCCAGCATGCTGGTCGACATGGGCGAACAGCGCGCGCTTGAGCCCAAGCCCGACGGCTCGGCCTGGAAGATCGGCATCGCCAACCCGGCCGATCCCAACCGCGCCGTCAGCGAGATCGACGTCGTCAACAAGGCGGTTTCGACCTCGGGCGGCTACGGCACCCTGTTCGACGATGCCGGCCGCTTCACCCACCTGATCGATTCCCGCACCGGCCAGACCGCGCCGGCGCTGGTCGGCGTGTCGGTGGTCGCCCCCACCGCGACCCAGGCCGACGGGCTGTCGACGGCGCTGCTGCTGGCCCCGGCCGAGCGGCGTCAGGCGATCCTGCGCGCCGCCGGCGGCGAGACCGCGATCTTCGTCACCCCCGACGGCGTCACCGCCACGGTGACGGCCTGATCGGCTGACCGGAGGCGATGATGGGCACGGATCCGGCGACAGAACCGGCGGGGATGCCGGTGGGAGAAGGCCCGCTCGAGGCGGTGGCCCGGGTGGTCGGCTTCGACCGCGGGCTGGCGATCCTCGAACCCGAGCCGAGCAGCTCCTGTTCCGGCTGCATGTCGGCCGCCCTGTGCGGGACGGCCGGCCCGGGCTCGGCCCGGCGCAAGCTGGCCAAGCGTTTCACCATGGCCACCCCGCCCGGCGTCGAGATCGGCGACCGGGTGGTGGTCGGCCTGGGGGCGGAACGGCTGGTGCGCGCCTCGCTGACCGCCTACGCCATCCCGCTGCTGACCATGATGGGGTCGATGGTGGTGATGGATCAGGCCGGGGGCGGCGAAACCCGCACGATGGTCGCCGCCGCGGTCGGACTGGGGGTCGGCATCGGCCTCGCCCGCCTCGTCGCCGCCCGCCTCAGCCGCCGGGGCGATCTGTCGCCTCACTTCATTCGTCGCGCCTATGGCCCCGGCACGGGTCAGGGCTGCCATACCGACCTTGGGTAAGGGATTAGGTCTCGATGCACGATTTATTGCTGCTGATCGTCGGCGCGGCGCTGGTCAACAACGTGGTGTTGGCCCGCTTCCTCGGCCTCTGTTCGTTCATGGGCGTGACCACCAAGCAGGAAACCGCGATCGGCATGAGCGCGGCGACCACCTTCGTGATCACCGTCTCCTGCATGGGCGACTGGGCGGTGCAGAAATATCTGCTCGAGCCCTATGACATCGGCTATCTGCGCACCGTCACCTTCATCCTGGTGATCGCGGCGGCGGTGCAGTTCACCGAAATGACCGTGCGCAAGGTGTCGCCGTCGCTGTTCAAGCTGCTCGGCATCTACCTGCCGCTGATCACCACCAACTGCGCCGTGCTCGGCCTGGCCCTGCTGCTGGTCGAGGGCGAGATGTCGTTCGTCAAGGCCACCGTGTTCGGCTTCGCCTCGGCGCTCGGCTACAGCCTGGTGATGATCATCTTCGCCGGCCTGCGCGAACGCATCGCGCTGGCCCAGGTGCCGCGCCTGTTCGCCGGCCCGCCGGTCGGCTTCCTCACCGCCAGCCTGCTGGCCCTGGCCTTCATGGGCTTTTCCGGCATGGCCACCAACTAGGGAGAGCACACCATGTTGATCGCAGTCGGCGGCCTCGCCGCCATGGGCGTCACCCTGGGCGGCCTGCTCGGCATCGCCGCCCGTTACCTCGCCGTCGAGGCCGATCCGCTCGAGGCCGAACTCCAGGCGATGCTGCCCGGCTCGCAATGCGGCCAGTGCGGCTTCGTCGGCTGTCAGCAGTTCGCCGCCGCTTTGGCCGAGGGTCACGCCTCGGTCTCCGCCTGCATCCCGGGCGGCGCCGCCACCGCCGAGGCCCTGGCCAAGCGCCTGGGCGTCAGCCTCGACGGCCATGACGTCGCCGAGGATGTCGGTCCCCAGGTCGCCTTCATCAACGAGGACCTGTGCATCGGCTGCCTGCGCTGCGCCAATGATTGCGGCACCGACGCCATCGTCGGCGCCGCCAAGCAGGTCCACACCGTCATCGCCGACGTCTGTCACGCCTGCGGCAAGTGCGTCAAGGTCTGCCCGACCGAGGCGATCGCGATGCGCCCGGTGCTGCCGACCCTGGCGACCTGGCACTGGGCCAAGCCCGGCACCCCGCTCGCGGCGGCGAAGTAATCCGCCGTCCCCGTTGTCTGATCTGCAAGCGCTCGAGGAGCGACGGTTGAGATGAAGTTGTTTCCCATCAAGGGCGGGATTCACCCCGAATACCGCAAGGAACTGACCAGCGAGAAGCCGATCGTCGCGCTGCCGATCCCGGCGGTTCTCACCCTGCCGGTCCAGCAGCACATGGGCGCCGCCGCCAGCACCGTGGTCAAGGTCGGCGATCAGGTGCTGAAGGGCCAGATGCTGGCGCGGGGCCAGGGGGCGGTGTCCGCTCCGGTCCATGCCCCCACCTCCGGCACCATCATCGCGATCGAGGAGCGCACCGCGCCCCACCCGTCCGGTCTGCCGATGCTGACCATCGTGCTGAAGAGCGACGGGCGTGATCAGTGGGCCGAGCTGCCGGCCCCGATCGCCGATCCGTTCCAGGCCGGCTCGCAGGAGATCCGCGCCCGGGTCGCCGAATGCGGCATCGTCGGTCTCGGCGGCGCCACCTTCCCCTCGGCGGTCAAGCTCGGCCTCGGCGACCGCAACCGGCTCGAGATCCTGCTGCTCAACGGCGCCGAGTGCGAACCCTACCTCACCTGCGACGACCGGGTGATGCGCGAGAAGGCCGACGAGGTGATCGACGGCGCCCGCATCATGGCCCACGCCCTCGGCGCGCCCCAGGTGGTGATCGCGATCGAGGACAACAAGCCCGAGGCCCAGGCGGCGATGCTGAAGGCCGCCACCGCCTTCGCCAACGTCCGCATCGTCGGCGTGCCGGTGCAGTATCCGATGGGTGCCGAACGCCACCTGACCCAGGCGGTGACCGGGCGCGAGACCCCGGCGCGCAAGCTGACCGCCGATGTCGGCGTGCTGGTCCACAACGTCGCCACCGCGCGGGCGGTCCATCACGCCGTCCGCCACGGCCGGCCGCTGCTGTCGCGCGTCGTCACCGTGTCCGGGCGCGGCGTGGTCACCCCCAACAACGTCGAAGTGCCGCTCGGCACCCCGATCGACGACCTGCTCGCCTTCTGCGGCAACCTCACCAAGGAGGTCAAGCGGCTGGTCAGCGGCGGGCCGATGATGGGCCAGCCGATCCCCGACACCCGCGTGCCGGTGGTCAAGGGCACCTCGGGCGTGCTGGCGCTGACCGCGGCCGAGGTCAACGAGCGGCCGACCCAGCCCTGCATCCGCTGCGGCACCTGCGTGTCGATCTGCCCGTGCGGGCTGGTCCCGGTCGAGATGGCCGCGCTGATCCGCAACGAGCGGCTGGAGGAAGCGGCGGCGATCGGGCTGCGCGACTGCGTGTCGTGCGGGTCCTGTTCCTACATCTGCCCGTCCTACGTTCCGCTGGTCCATTACTTCAACTACGCCAAGGGCCGGCTCAACGCGCTCGACGCCGAGCGCCGCAAGACCGAGCAGACCAAGGCGCTGGTCGCCGCCCGCACCGCCCGCCTGGAGCGGGCGGCCGAGGCCAAGCGCGCCGCCGCCGCCGCCGCCGCGGCCGCCCGCGCCCAGGCCGCATCGCAAACCACC
This sequence comes from Phaeospirillum tilakii, assembly GCF_042683125.1. Classification (NCBI taxonomy): domain Bacteria; kingdom Pseudomonadati; phylum Pseudomonadota; class Alphaproteobacteria; order Rhodospirillales; family Rhodospirillaceae; genus Phaeospirillum; species Phaeospirillum tilakii. The sequence goes on along the minus strand of NZ_JBHUIY010000001.1, from coordinate 29,399 downwards.
GACGTGAACAAGGCTGAGGCATGAAAATCGCCGTCGATAAGAGCGGACCGTTCACCCACGCTCCGTCCAGCGTCTCCCGCACCATGACCCTGGTGCTGGTGGCGCTGCTTCCCGCCACGCTGTACGACATCTGGCTGTTCGGCTGGCCGGCGGCGTTGATGTTCCTGGTCACCGTGCTGTCCTGTGTCGGGCTCGAGGCGCTCTGCCTCTTCCTCGCCAAGCGCCCGGTGTCGGCCACCCTCACCGACGGTTCGGCGGTGCTGACCGGCTGGCTGCTCGCGATGAGCATGCCGCCGTGGGCGCCGTGGTGGGTGTGCTTCATCGCCGCCGTCTTCGCGATCTGCATCGCCAAGCAGGCGTTCGGCGGCCTCGGCCAGAACGTGTTCAACCCGGCGATGGTCGGCCGCATCGCGGTGCTGGTCTCGTTCCCGCTGCCGATGACCAGCTTCGTCGCGCCGACCCATCTCGGCGACGCCGGCACGCCCGGGCTGCTTGACGCGATCGGCATCATCTTCGGCGGCTCGCACGCCTTCGACAGCGTCAGCGCCGCCTCGGCGCTCGGCCACATCAAGACCGAGCTGTCGCGCGGCATCCCGGTCAGCCAGTCGATCACCGACATCCCCGATCTGACCTCGCTGGCGATGGGGGCCCATGCCGGCAGCTTCGGCGAGACCTCGGCGGTGCTGATCCTGCTGGGCGGCCTGTTCCTGCTGGCCAAGCGGGTGATCTCCTGGCACGTCCCGGTCGCGGTGATCGCCACCCTGTTCGTGCTGGGCACCCTGTTCAACGCGATCGACCCGGCCCGCTTCACCCCCGGCTGGTTCCACGTGCTGTCGGGCGCCACCATGCTCGGCGCCTTCTTCATCGCCACCGACTACGTCACCTCGCCGGTGTCGAAGTCCGGCCAGCTGGTGTTCGGCTTCGGCGTCGGCCTGCTCACCTGGGTCATCCGCACCTTCGCCGGCTATCCCGAGGGCATGGCCTTCGCGGTGCTGCTGATGAACGCGCTGACCCCGATCATCGACCACCATGTCCGGCCGCGTGCCTTCGGCCGTACCCGCAAGGGCGAGCCGCTGCCGCTGAACGAGGGAAACAAATGAGCCGCGCCACCTGGATTCACGCCTCGATCCTGGGGGCGTTCTGCCTGGCCTTCGGGGTCGTGCTGGCCGAGACCGACGACCTGACCCGCAACGACATCAAGCAGCGGGTGCTGGAAGACAAGGAACGTTCGCTGGCCCAGGTGCTGCCCGCCGCGATCCACGACAATTCGCCGGTGCATGACATCGTCACCCTCAAGAACGAGCATGGCGAGGACGTCACCGTCTATCGCGCCACCAAGGGCGGCGTGGTCACCGGCGTCGCCTACCAGATCACCGGCAGCGGCTATGCCGGCCCGATCCGGCTGATGCTTGGCCTCGACGCCGAGGGCAAGATCCTCGGCGTGCGGGTGATCACCCACAAGGAGACCCCCGGCCTGGGCGACAAGATCCAGGTCGACAAGGGCGACTGGATCCTGCGCTTCAACGGGCTGTCGCTCGGCAACCCGGTCGAGGAAAAGTGGAAGGTCAAGAAGGACGGCGGTCAGTTCGACCAGTTCTCCGGCGCGACCATCACCCCGCGCGGGGTGGTCGGAGCGATCCGCCAGGGCCTGCATTTCTTCGAGGACCATAAAACCGCGCTGCTGGAGGCCCGCTGATGGCTACCCCGTACAAGACGATCATCAAGGACGGCCTGTGGGAGAACAACGGCGTCATCGCCATGCTGCTCGGCATGTGTCCGACCATGGCGGTGACCACCAGCGCCACCAACGGCCTCGGCCTCGGCATCGCCACCACCCTGGTGATGGCCGGATCGAGCCTGCTGGTCGCGCTGTTCCGCAACACCATCACCCAGGAAGTCCGCATCCCGGTCTACATCCTGATCATCGCCTCGCTGACCACCCTGGTCGACCTGTCGATGAACGCCTGGATGCACGAGATGTACAAGGTGCTCGGCCTGTTCATCCCGCTGATCGTGTCGAACTGCCTGCCGCTGGCCCGGCTTGAAGCCTTCGCCGCCAAGGAGCCGGTGTCGCGTTCCTTCATGGACGGCCTGTTCATGGGGATCGGCTTCACCCTGGCCCTGATGGTCATCGGCGCCTTCCGCGAGATGATCGGCAACGGCACCATCTTCGCCGACGCCGCCCTGCTGCTGGGCCCGGCGTTCCACTTCATGGAACTGCGGGTGATGCCGGCCGACAGCGGCGTGCTGCTGGCGATCCTGCCGCCCGGCGGCTTCCTTGCCACCGGCCTGGTGCTGGTCGCCAAGCGGATGATCGACCTTGCCGCCGGCAAGGAAATCCGCATGGCCGGCGCCCACAGCGTCTAACGGAGGGATTGGAGAGATGAAGGTCGGAGTCGTCTACGCCACCCCGGCGCGCCAGTCCTGGCTCAACATCGACGTGCCGGACGGCAGCACCGTCAAGGACGCGATCGAGCGCTCGGGCATCCTGCGCCAGTTCCCCGAGATCGACCTCGAGACCCAGAAGGTCGGCATCTTCGGCAAGGCCACCGCGCTCGACGCGGTGGTCGAGGAAGGGGCCCGGATCGAGATCTACCGTCCGATCACCGCCGATCCCAAGACGGTGCGGCGCCGTCCGCGCGAGGGAGCGGCGTCATGAGCCTCGGCGACGATCTCACCATCGCCCAGTCGGTCGCCTTCGCCATCCTGCACGCGCTGGAGCAGGAGAAGGCCACCGTCTGGACCGAGTGGGCCCATGGCTGGCTGCGCGGCGACGATCGCAGCGCCGCCACCGCCACCGCCGCCGCCGAGGCGGCGGCCAGCCCGGCCGGCCGCCACGCCGCCCGCGCCGCCGCCCTGTTCGATCAGGCCCAGGCGCTGGGGACCGAGGCGGCGATGCTGTCCGCCGAGGGCCGCAATGCCGGCTGGAGCCTCGACAATACCGAGCGGCACAACACCGATTGCCTGATCGAGGCGGCCGAGGCGATCCGCCTCGCCGGCGGCGAAAACGCCAGCCTGCGCGAACGGGCCCGACAGGCGCTGTAACAAGGGGGCCTGGCCTTTTTTTCTGGCCGCTTCGCCGGGCTCCGCCCGGACCCGCCAAGGGCCGCAAGGCCCTTGGATCCCTTTCCCTGACCTTCGCGCGGCAAACGCCCGCGCCCGACCATCGACGGGGTCCAGGGGCCTTGCGGCCCCTGGCGGGTGCGGGCAGCGCCCGCGCTGGTTCCCTTACAAGTGAATCAGCGTCGGCGCCAGCCAGGCCAGCAGGGCGAAGCCGACCCCGACCAGTCCGAGCCCACCGGCCCCCAGCGCCAGCACGGTGGCCCCGGTGACTGTCGCCGCCGAACAAAGCACGATCGCGATCTGCAACGCCGCCGCGCCGTATTCGTACAGATGGTACGAAGCCAGCGCGTGGTCGCGGGCTTCCTCCGCCGCCTTGGCCCGCGCCGCCAGTTCCTTGCGGCCCTCGCCGGTTTCCGGCTCGGAGCGGTAACGCTGGGCGGTGGCGCGCCAGTCGGCAACCTTCTTGGCCACCGCCTCGCTGGTGGCCTCGGGCAGGCCGGCGCCGGTGGTCAGGCCCTCGACCGCGTCGGCGGCGGTTTCCATCGTCGTCATGCGGATGGTCTTGGCCTGGAAGAACGACCACAGATTGGCCGCCTCGATGTTGGCCGAGATCGAGTTGTTCTGGGCACTCTTGCCGGCGGCCTCGACGATCGCCAGCGCGGCGGCCAGGATGCTGATCCCCACCGCGATCTTGCGGTTGAGCGAGACCTTGTCGCCGGCGCCATGTTCGCCGTGACCGTGGGCCGCCTCGTGGATTTTTTCATGGGTTTCGTGGGCTTCCATCGCTACCCTTCAGCTTGCTTGGCCTCGTCTCGAGGCGAGGCCGGTTTGATTTGCCAAGGCCATGCCCCCAGCGTGGCCTGATTTAATTTCATGGAGGGTCATATCATGTTCGTGGTTCGCTGTCAGGACAAGCCGGGGCAGCTTCAGGTCCGTCTCGACAACCGCGCCGCCCATCTCGCCCATCTCGACGCCCACGCGGCGCAGGTGGTGCTGGCCGGGCCGCTGCTCGACGCGGCCGGCGAGGCGATGGTCGGCAGCCTGCTGGTGCTCGACTTCCCCGATCGCGCCGGTCTCGACGCCTTCCTCGCCGCCGATCCTTATGCCAAGGCCGGCCTGTTCGCCTCGGTCGAGGTCAGCTTGTTCAAGCGCGCCCGGCCCTGAGGAAAACGGGGCGGCGCCGCCGCCCCACCCCGCCGCCGGGGGGTGGATGCCCCCCGTGCCGGCGGCAGGCCGCCCGCCCCGAGGGGTGGTGCGGCGAGAGCGGGTCTCTCCCAGCCCGTTCGGGTGGCCGCAAGGCCCTTCCCAGTCATGCTTGTTTCGCATGGCAGACTCGCACATAATCCCACCGTCGTTCGCGACGAGGAAAGGCCCTTTCCCGCCCGGCTGGCCTTGGCGGCGAAAGGTAAAACATAAAAAATTTGGGAGACTGCCCGCGATGACCGAGGTTTATTCCGTTCCCGCCGAGCTTGCCAAGTCCGCCTGGATCGATGCCGAGACTTATGCCGCCTGGTATGAGCGCTCGATCCAGGATCCCGAGGGGTTCTGGGCCGAGCACGGGCGCCGGATCGACTGGATCAAGCCGTTCACCAAGGTCCGCGATGTTTCCTTCAGCGGCGATGTTCACATCCGCTGGTTCCATGACGGCAGCCTCAATGTTGCCGCCAACTGCCTCGACCGCCACCTCGCCACCCGTGGCGACCAGACCGCGATTCTGTGGGAAGGCGACGACCCGAACGAATCCGCGGCGATCACCTATCGCGACCTGCACGAGCGGGTCTGCCGCCTCGCCAATGCGATGACCGCGCTCGGCGTCGCCAAGGGCGACCGCGTCACCATCTACCTGCCGATGATCCCCGAGGCGGCGGTGGCGATGCTGGCCTGCGCCCGCATCGGCGCGATCCATTCGGTGGTGTTCGGCGGCTTTTCGCCGGATTCGCTGGCCGGGCGGTTGCAGGACTGTGCCTCGTCGCTGCTGATCACCGCCGACGAGGGCCTGCGCGGCGGGCGCAAGGTGCCGCTGAAGGCCAATGCCGACAAGGCGCTGGAGACCTCCGGGTCGGTCCGGAACGTGATCGTGGTCAAGCGCACCGGCGGCGCGGTCCAGATGACCGCCGGCCGCGATCATTGGTATCACGAGATCACCCAGGCCGCCGCGCCGACCCACCAGCCGGTGGAGATCGACGCCGAAGATCCGCTGTTCATCCTCTATACCTCGGGCTCGACCGGCAAGCCGAAGGGCGTGCTGCACACCAGCGGCGGCTATCTGGTCTATGCCTCGATGACCCACCAGTACGTGTTCGACTATCACGAGGGCGACGTCTACTGGTGCACCGCCGATGTCGGCTGGGTCACCGGCCATTCCTACATCGTCTATGGCCCGCTCGCCAACGGCGCCACCACCCTGATGTTCGAAGGCGTGCCCAACTACCCGACCGTGTCGCGCTTCTGGGAGGTGATCGACAAGCACAAGGTCACCATCTTCTACACCGCCCCCACCGCGATCCGCGCCCTGATGCGCGAGGGCGAGGAGCCGGTCAAGAAGACCAGCCGCGCCAGCCTGCGCCTGCTCGGCTCGGTCGGCGAGCCGATCAATCCCGAGGCCTGGACCTGGTACCACCGCGTCGTCGGCGACGATCGTTGCCCGATCGTCGACACCTGGTGGCAGACCGAGACCGGCGGCATCCTGATCACCCCGCTGCCCGGCGCCACCCCGCTGAAGCCGGGCTCGGCCACCCGCCCGTTCTTCGGCGTCAAGCCGGTGATGGTCGATGCCGAGGGCAAGGTGCTCGACGGCGCGGTCGAGGGCAACCTCTGCATCGCCGAATCCTGGCCGGGCCAGATGCGCACCGTCTATGGCGACCATGAACGCTTCGTCCAGACCTACTTCTCGACCTACAAGGGGATGTATTTCACCGGCGACGGGGCGCGGCGCGACGCCGACGGCTATTACTGGATCACCGGCCGGGTCGATGACGTGATCAACGTCTCCGGCCACCGCATGGGCACCGCCGAGGTCGAATCCGCCCTGGTCGCCCATCCCAAGGTGGCCGAGGCCGCCGTGGTCGGCTATCCGCACGAGATCAAGGGCCAGGGCATCTACGCCTACGTCACCCTGGTCGCCGACGAGGAGCCGACCGAGGAACTGCGCAAGGAACTGGTCAATTGGGTGCGCAAGGAGATCGGCCCGATCGCCAGCCCCGACCTGATCCAGTGGTCGCCCGGCCTGCCCAAGACCCGCTCGGGCAAGATCATGCGCCGCATCCTGCGCAAGATCGCCGAGAACCAGTTCGACGCCCTCGGCGACACCTCGACCCTGGCCGATCCGGGCGTGGTGGACGATCTGATCGAGAACCGGATGAATCGCGCCTGATTTCCTCGTAAAGTCTGTCTCGGCGGGGCCCACGGACATCGTCGTCCGTGGGCCCCGATCGTGCGGGAGAGATGACGATGGTGACGGCGTTGCTGGCGGCGACCGGTCTGGTGGCCGGCCTTTATCTGCTCGGGCTGCTGGGCCTCGCCCTGTTCCAGCGCGAGATGATCTACCGCCCCGACCCCACCCGCACCGATCCCGCCGACATCGGCCTGTCCGATCTGGTGCCGGTGCCGGTGCGCGGCGCCGACGGCCGCCTGATCACCTCGTGGTACGCCCCACCGCTGCATCCGCTCGCCGCCACCCTGGTGATGTTCCACGGCAATGCCGGCACCAACGCCGCCCGCGCCCACAAGGCCCGGCTGCTGCTCGATGCCGGCTATGGCGTGTTCATGGCCGAATATCGCGGCTATGGCGGCAATTCCGGCCGGCCGAGCGAACGCGACCTCACCGCCGACGGCGCAGCCATCCTCGACTGGCTGGCCGGGCGCGGCGTCCCCGCCAACCGGATCGTGCTGTGGGGGGAATCGATCGGCTGCGGCGTGGCCCTGGCCCTGACCGAGCGGATCAGCCCGCGCGGGGTGATCCTCGAATGCCCGTTCACCGCGCTCGCCGACCTCGCGCCGCCTTACGTGCCGGTGGCGCTGGCCCGGCTGCTGATGCGCGACCGCTTCGACAATCTGCGCCGGATCGGCCGCCTCGCCGCGCCGCTGCTGATCGTCCATGGCCAGCTCGACCGCCTGACCCCGCCGGCGATGGCCCAGGCCCTGCTCGCCGCCGCCCCCGCCGCGGACAAGGAAGCGGCGTTCCTGCCGCTGGCCCACCATGACGATCTGTGGGACCAGGGGGCGGAAAAGCCGATCCTCGATTTCCTCCAGCGTCTGCGCAACGGCACCCCGTTCGACTGATCGTCGGGTTTCGGGGGAATGTGGGCTCCGCCCACCCCCGCCAAGGGCCGCAAGGCCCTTGGAACCCTTTGATGGTCGGGCCCGGACAGGATGTTCAGCTTGGGCGCGGAGGTTTGCCGCGCGAAGGGCAAGGAAAGGGTTGCAAGGGCCGCAAGGCCCTTGGCGGGGGTGGGCGGAGCCCGCGAATCGAGCCTTGCCAGGGGGCTCCCCGGTGACCCTGTTTTTTTACCGCGGTTCCACCGCCGCGCAGGACAGGGTCAGTTCGGCGAGGCGGATCCGCTGCGCGGAATTGACCGGATCGAAGCGGAAAGCATCGACAAAACCGGACGGGCTCGCCACCTCGAGCGTCACATCGGACAGGCCGCCGTCGGCGCGCGGCCGGATCGCGCTCAGCACCGAGGCCTCTTCGCTGAAGTCGGCCTGACCGGGCACCCGGTAGAACAATTGGACGACGTCCTCCTTCTCCACCGCCAGCCGGGCACGCAGCACCACCCGGAAGCAGGCCGCCAGCGCCGGCGGGGCGACGGGCCGGACCACCAGTTGGGGATCGGCTTCGGCGACGACGGTCAGCAGGCCGGCGGGATCGGGCGTGGCCACGGCGTTGACCACGGTCCAGCTGGCCCGGGGCGCGGTCGACAGGCGGAAGAACGGCGGCGGCTCGACCGGGGCAGACGCGGTCTGGTCGCCGCCCGGAGACGGCTTCGCCAGCTTGACCAGCACGGTGTGCTCATCCAGCCGCCGCACCGCCCCCAGGGCCGGCCAGGCCGGCATCTGGGCGAACAGGGCGTCGCGGCGCCGGGCCTCCTCGGGCCCGATCTGGCTCCGCCCACCAACCTGATAGCCGAGATGGCGCAGATAGGAGACGATGCGGGCGGCATTGCCATTGTCCCAGGCGAAGAAGGACGCCCCGATGCTGGTGTCGGCAACCGGGGGATAGGGCGGGACGAACGGCAACCCGCCGGAAACATAGATCGACAGCCCGGCACGCGGCCGGTTGGGATCAACGAACTGGGCCAGACGCTCTCCCAGCGCCGCTGCGATCTGCTGGTCATGGATCTGCCCCAGCGCCCGGTTGGTGTCGTAACGCCCGTTGACCACCAGGATCGTCACCAACACCGCCCCGGCCAGGACGAACCCGGCCCGGCGCAGCCGGAGCGGCGCCGCGGTCAGCCCGATCAGCCCGAGACCGGCCAACGCCACCGGCGCCGCGAACAGCGAACGGGTCGGCATGGCGCCCCGGTTCATCAGATTGATGGCGAAGGGCAGCGCCAGCACCACCGCCACCACCGCCGCCGCCAACACCGCGCCACGCCCCCCCTGGCGCCGCCAGCCGGCCGCCACCACCAGCGCCGCCACCGCGAACGAAAACACCCCGAACAGCGGTTCCGCCTCGCCATAGGCCGCCGCCCGGCCGCCATAGACCGCCACCGCCTGCCCCAATGCCGTGCCGATCACCGCCAGCGGGGAGTCCAGCAGCAGGCCGGGCTGGACATAGGCGAGGATGTAGTCGGTCGGCGCCTGCGGGTCGTCGGACCCCGCGGTCACCAGGACCATCATCAGACGCTGGATCGCCAGATAGACCGCCAGGATGCCGAGCAGGGTCAGCCCGGCGCGGCCGATGTCGCGCCGCAGCGCGCCCGCCGGCCGCTCCTCCGCCTTCAGCGCCGTCGCCAGGATCGTCAGCGCCAGTCCCACCGCCACCACCAGCACGAACGACTGGTAGCAGCCGACCGCCACCGCCCCGGCCAGCAACAGCGCGCCCAGGCCGGGCAGACGGGGCATCCCGGCCGGCCCCTCGCCCATCTCGCGGAACAGCCAGGCGGCGTAGCCGGAGGCCGCCAGCCCGATTCCGACCGACGGGGTGTTGCTCTGGAAGGCGAGCAGATGCGCCCACAGCGGAAAGGCGCAGAACAGCGGAAAGCAGACCAGCGCCGCCAGCCGCTCCCCGCTCAGCCGCCACGCCCGCAGCAGCAGCAGGTAGCCCACCACCGCCCCCAGGCCGAACAGCAGGGTCGGCACCACCGGCATCACCTGACGGCTGATCAGGAAGCGTTCGACCAGATAGGGGATGAACCGCCCCTGCCCCAGCCAGACCGACGCCGGACGCGACAGCAGGGCGAATTCGTCGTCGATCGACAGGGCGAAATTGGCCAGTTGATAAAAATGGAACAGCACGAACAGCGCGGCGAGACCGAGCAGCAGGCGGCCCTCGTCCGGGGTCGGCCGGGGCCACAGCGCGGACAGGCCGCCACGGGCGGGGACAAGGTCGGATCGGACGGTCATGTCATCGAAGTCCCTGGTGGGGTGCGGCCGGCCTCAACCGGCGGCGAGGGCGAGGAAGTCGCCATAATCGCGGATGTAGTCCGCCGGGTCGTAGAAATCCGAGGCGAACACCAGCAGCACCGCGTCCCGGCTGTAATTATAGAGCGTCCCCCACACCATCGGCGGGAGATGAACCCCGAGCGAGGGACGGCCAAGCACGAATTCGCGCCGGTTGGTCCCGTCATCGACCAGCAGGTTGCAACTGCCGGCGACGCAGATCAGGAACTGGTGACAGGCGCGGTGGGCGTGCTGGCCCCGGGTTTCGCGCGACGGCACGCCATGGACCAGGAAGTAGCGCCGGGGGGTGAACGGCACCGAGCGTTCGAACTCGCCCACCGACAGGTCGCCGCGCGAATCGCGGAACTGCGGCAGGTTGTGAAGCCGCACCCCGCCCACCCCGCTTTCGACCAGCGGCGCCGCCGGATCGACCGTCTCGCACCCCGCCCGCCCCGATGGCGCGCCGTCATCGACATAGCCGATGATCCGGGCCGGATTGCCGACGGCGATGGCGTTGGGCGGGATCGAGCCGGTCACCACCGCCCCGGCGCCGACGCAGGCCCGGACCCCGATCTCGATCCCCGGCAGCAGGGTGGCGCCGGCCCCGATCGAGGCCCCGCGCCGGACGATGGTGGTCAGGAAACGCTCGGGATAGACCTTGCTGCGGGGAAAACGGTCGTTGGTGAAGCTCACGTTGGGGCCGATGAACACGTCGTCCTCAAGCCGGACCCCGTCCCACAGCTGGACCCCGCTTTTGATCGTCACCCGGTCGCCGACCACCACGTCGTTCTCGATGAAGACATGGTCGCAGATGTTGCACTCGGCGCCGATCCGCGCTCCGGGCAGGACGTGGGTGAAGGCCCAGATCCGGGTGCCGGCACCGATCGCGGCGCTTTCGCACAGCCCCCTGTCATGGACGAAGAACGCCGTCATCGCCTAGTCCCGTCCGAACCGCCGCGTCTCGCTGACGATCGCCAGCGGCCGCCGCTTGGTGTTTTCATAGGTGCGCCAGGCGTAATGCCCGACCAGTCCGATCCCCAGGGTGTTGAGGGCGCCGAAGAACATCACCATCAGCAGGGTCTGGGCATAGCCCGGCACGGTGATCACCCCGAGCAGGCGGGCGACCACGGTGACCAGCCCGATCACCGACATCACCAGGGTGCCGACCAGCCCGAACAGCGACAGCAGCCGGATCGGCAGGTCGGTGAAGGCGAACAGATTGTCGAGCAGATAATCGAACCGCTTGCGCAGGCTCCAGCCGCTGCGGCCATGGCGGCGGGCGCGGCGGCGATAGCCGACCTCGACCCGGCGGAAGCCGACCCAGTAGACCAGCCCGACCAGCGAGCTGTGCGCCTCGCCCAGCCGCACCAGCTGGTCGCGCACGGTTTCGGTGCAGGCGAACAGATCGACCCCGCCCGCCGGCATCTCGTGATTGACCAGCCGGCGGTAGAGCCGCCAGAACAGCGCCGAGCCGAGCCGGGTGCCGGCCGGATCCTCGCGCCCCTCGCGCACGCCGACGACGATGTCGGCCGATCCGCCGACCAGCGGTTCAAGGAAGGAAACCAGCAGCTCGGGCGGTTCCTGGAGATCGGCGGCGATCATCCCGACATGGCGCCCGCGCGCGGCGGCCAGCCCGGTGCGGATCGCCGCGAACGAGCCGAAATTGCGGCTGTGGCGGATCAACTGGGCCGGAAACGACACCGTCGGCAGCAGCCGTTCCAGCACCGACGCGCTGTCGTCGGGGCTGCCGTCGATCACGAACACCGCCTCGGTGACCAGGGCGAAACGGTCGCGCACCGTCGCCGCCACCTGATCGAGCACCGCCACCAGCTCGGGCAACGAGGCGGCGTTGTTGTAGACGGGAATGACGATCGAATACACCGGCTCACCACGCATTGACGGCATCGATGACGGCCGCGACCTCGTCATCCTCCAGCTCGGGATAGCAGGGCAGCGACAGGATCTCGGCCGCCCGCCGCTCGGTCACCGGCAGCGTCCCGGCCCCGGCGTCGGCGTCGCGCCAGCCGGGCTGGCGATGGTCGGGCACCGGGTAATGCACCGCGCAGCCGATCCCCCGCGCGGCGAGATGGGCGGCCAGCGCGTCACGCCCGGCGCAGCGCAGCACGAACAGATGGGCGACGTCGTCGGCGCCGCCGGGCGGCGGGCAGACCACCCGGGGATGGCGCAGCCCGGCGCGGTAGCGGTCGGCGATGGCGCGGCGGCGGCGGTTCCAGCCGTCGAGCGCCGGCAGCCCGACCCGCAGGAACGCCGCCTGCATCTCGTCGAGCCGGCTGTTGCGCCCGCCCGGCAGCTCGACATGGTATTTGTCGCCCCAGCCATATTGGCGCAGGGCGCGGAGCCGCCCGGCCAGGGCCGGATCGTCGGTGACCAGGGCGCCGCCGTCGCCGAGCGCGCCGAGATTCTTGGTCGGGTAGAAGCTGAAGCAGCCGACCGCGCCGAAGGCCCCGGCCCGCCTTCCGTCGCGTTGCGCCCCGTGGGCCTGGGCGCAATCCTCGATCACCGCCACCCGGCGCGGCCGGCACAGCGCCAGGATCTCCGCCATCGGCGCCAGCCGGCCGTAGAGATGGGGCACGATCAGCGCCGCCACCGGCCCCGCCGCCAGCAGCGGCCCCAGGGCGGCGGGATCGAGCAGACCGGTCTCGGCCGCGACATCGACATAACGGGGGGTGGCGCCGACCGCCAGGATCGCGGCGGTGGCATAGAAGCCGGCATTGGCGACGGTGACGACCACCGCCCCCGGCCCCAGCCCGAGGGCGCGCAACGCCAGTTCCAGCGCGTCGCTGCCGCTGGCGACGCCGACGGCGTGGGCGAGGCCGCAATAGGCGGCGAATTCGCGCTCGAATCCGTCCAGTTCCGGGCCGAGAACATACCAGCCGCCAGCGATCACCCGCCGGGCGGTGGCGTCGAGCACTTCCGCCATCGCCGCGCTCCGCCGGGACAGGTCATTGAACGCGATACCCCCGGCCATCCCCGAACCCGTCGTGCAATCAAGCGCTTATACCGAGGTCGGCACGTTAGCGGGTTTCCCCCGGCGAGGCAAGGTCCGGACAATTTATGGTAAGGCCGGACATCGAAAGATCGCCCCAGGCAGGATGTGGGCGCCGCCCACACCCGGCCCCGGGCCGAGGGCCCTTTGGATCCCGTCGAGGGTCGGGAGTCCGCAGGACAAGGCCTGGGGTCCAAGGGCCTTGTGGCCCTCGGCGGGTGCGGGCGGCGCCCGCTGCTTTCCTTCCCTCGGAACCACGCGATTCCCGCCTTGACAAACCGGGGCGGCCGGTGCGTTTCTTCGCGGTTCCGGGCCGCGAGGCCGTCCGAAGAAGCACGGAGTCACCCCCACCATGCACGTCTACCGCACCCACACCTGCGGCCAGTTGCGGGCCAGCGATGCCGGCAGCCAGGTTCGGCTGTCGGGCTGGGTCCACCGCAAGCGCGACCACGGCAACCTGCTGTTCGTCGATCTGCGCGACCATTATGGCGTGACCCAGTGCGTCGCCGACATTTCGAGCCCGGTGTTCTCGATCCTCGAAGGCGCCCGGCCGGAAAGCGTGGTCACCGTCACCGGCGAGGTGGTGCTGCGCTCGGCCGAGACGGTCAATCCCCGCCTGCCCAGCGGCGAGATCGAGCTGAAGGTGGCGGCGGTCGAGATCCAGGCGATGGCCGAGGTGCTGCCGATGCAGGTGGCCGGCGAGCAGGAATACCCCGAGGACATGCGGCTGAAATACCGCTTCCTCGACCTGCGGCGCGAGGACGTCCACGCCAACATGATCCTGCGCGCCAAGGTGATCGCCTATCTGCGCAACGCGATGCAGGCCCAGGGCTTCACCGAGTTCCAGACTCCGATCCTGACCGCCAGCAGCCCGGAAGGGGCGCGCGACTATCTGGTGCCGTCGCGCCTGCATCCCGGCAAGTTCTACGCCCTGCCCCAGGCGCCGCAGCAGTTCAAGCAGCTGCTGATGGTCGCCGGCTTCGACCGCTATTTCCAGATCGCCCCCTGTTTCCGTGACGAGGCCGGGCGCGCCGACCGCAGCCCGGGCGAGTTCTACCAGCTCGATTTCGAGATGAGCTACGTCACCCAGGACGACGTGTTCGCCGCGATCGAGCCGGTGCTGGAAGGGGTGTTCCGCGAATTCGGCGGCGGCCGCGCCGTCACGCCGGCGCCGTTCCCCCGCATCCCCTATGCCGAGGCGATGCTGAAATACGGCTCGGACAAGCCCGATTTGCGCAACCCGATCGTCATCGCCGACGTCACCGAGGCGTTCCGCGATTCGGGCTTCGGCCTGTTCGCCAAGCTGGTGGCCCAGGGCGCGGTGGTGCGCGCCATCCCGGCCCCCGGCGCCGCCACCCAGCCGCGCTCGTGGTTCGACAAGCTCAATGAATGGGCGCGCGAGAACGGCGCCGGCGGGCTCGGCTACATCCAGTTCGCCGCCGACGGCCCCAAGGGTCCGATCGCCAAGAATCTCGACCCCGAGCGGGTCGCGCAGATCCGGGCCGCCGCCAACCTCCAGGACGGCGACGCGGTGTTCTTCGCCTGCGACAAGGCGCTCCCGGCGGCCAAGTTCGCCGGTCAGGTCCGCATCAAGCTGGGCAACGAGCTGGATCTGCTCGAAAAGGACGTGTTCAAGTTCTGCTGGACCGTCGATTTCCCGATGTACGAGCTGAACGAGGACACCGGGTTGGTCGAGTTCTCGCACAACCCGTTCTCGATGCCGCAGGGCGGCATGGAAGCGCTGCTGACCCAGGACCCGCTGACCATCAACGCCTATCAGTACGACATCATCTGTAACGGCGTCGAACTGTCGTCGGGCGCGATCCGCAACCATCGCCCCGACATCATGTACAAGGCGTTCGAGATCGCCGGCTACAGCGCCGCCCATGTCGAGGAGCATTTCGGCGGCATGCTCAACGCCTTCAAGTACGGCGCGCCCCCGCATGGCGGCGCGGCGCCGGGGGTCGATCGCATCGTGATGCTGCTGGCCGACGAGCCCAACATCCGCGAGGTGATCCTGTTCCCGATGAACCAGCAGGCCCAGGATCTGCTGATGCAGGCGCCCGCCGCCGTCCTGCCGGAACGGCTGCGCGAACTGCACATCAAGCTCGACCTGCCCAAGACCGCCAAGAAGGAGGCCTGAGCCTCCGCGCCATCCGCCCCCCTCCGGAGCCCTCTCCTCCGGAGAGCGGGGCGGACGGTCCTAATGGATCGTCAGCCAGGGCGCCTTGTATTCGAACGCCCCGTCGGCACCGCTGTCGAACTGGGCGGCGAAATCGGCCTGGACCGCCTCGGCCGCCGCGTCGGCGAACATCGCCTTGAGGATCAGCCGCTCGCCGACCGGCTCGGCCTCGACCGCCACCACATGCTCCAGATGCTTGCCCAGCATCGCGCTGAGGAAGGTCTGGTGCCGGATCTGCGGCCCGTCGGGCAGGATCAGCTCCATCTGCGGCTTCCATTCACCCTCGGCCAGATCGCGGGCGTGGCGAACCTCGCCCTGCAACTGCGCCCGCACCCCGGGGCCCCGGCGCAGCCACCACGGATGGGCGTCGAGCCAGGCGAGATCGGCCCCGGTCGCGTCGCGAAACGCGTCGGCGCCGTCACGGACGACGAAGGCGGTGATCCCGGCAAGGAAACCGAACCCCTCGTCACGGGTCGGTACCACCACCATCGCGTTGATGGCGTCCAGGTCGCGCACATCCTCGTAGAACAGGGCGAACCGGTCTTCGAGGAAGGATTCGTCGCGCCGGGCCTGGATCAGGGGACGGTCCCCGGCGGCCGCGAGCGTCGGGCTGTCGCCGTCGATGCCCGCTTCGGCGAGATGAAGGGTCTCGCCATCCCAGATGATCACTTGCACGTTCCACACTCCTTTTCTTGTCGGAACCGGAGTGATGGTGGCCGATCCTTGCCGCGCCGACAAGAATCGGTCGTTTTTATGGGCTCCGCCCATACCCGCCAAGGGCCGCAAGGCCCTTGGAACCCGTCAATTGTCGGGCGCGGCGAGGACAAGGGATCAGCCGCCGCGCGCCCAGGGCGGATCGAGGGCGCGGATGCGGGCCTGGACCGGGCAATCCTCGCGGTGGGCGCCGGGCAGGATGGCGATGCTCATCAGGAACTCGCCGACCACCTCGCCGCCGGTGAAGCGGAAGGTCTGGCCGAACAGCCGCACCCAGGAAGCCTTGTCACGGGGATGGTGGGCGGCGATCCAGGCGGCGAACGAGCCATGTTCGGCCCGCAGCCGTTCGACGGTCGCGGCGTTGGCGATCACCGCGTCGATCTTGCGGCGGTTGCGGATGATGCCGGCATCGGCCAGCAGGCGGGCGCGCTCGGCCTCGCCATAGGCGGCGACCCGGGCCGGCTCGAACCCGTCGAAGGCGGCGACCAGCGCCGGCCGCTTCTTCAGCACGATCAGCCAGGACAGCCCGGCCTGGAAGATTTCGAGACAGAGCCGCTCGAACAGCGCCCGGTCGTCGTCGAGCGGGAAGCCGTATTCCTGCTCGTGATAGGGGCCATGGAAGGGATGGCCGGGGGCGACGTCGCAATATCCGCTCATCGCCCCCTCCGCCGTCAGGCCTGTTCCAGCTCGACCAGGGTGCCGAGGAAGTCCTTGGGATGGAGGAACAGCACCGGCTTGCCGTGGGCGCCGATCTTCGGCTCGCCGTCGCCCAGCACCCGGGCGCCGCTGGCCTTGAGCCGGTCGCGGGCGGCGAGGATGTCCTCGACCTCGTAGCAGATGTGATGGATGCCCCCGGCCGGGTTCTTGGCGAGGAAGCCGGCCAGCGGCGAGCTGTCGCCGAGCGGATGGACCAGCTCGATCTTGGTGTTGGGCAGGGTGACGAACACCACGGTGACGCCATGGGCCGGCTGGTCGAGCGGCTCGGACACCGAGGCGCCGAGGGTGTCGCGATACAGCGCGGCGGCGGCGGCCAGATCCGGCACCGCCAGGGCGACGTGGTTCAACTTTCCGATCATCTTGCGAACTCGATATCCATTGCGGTGAGAGCACAGCAGCCTGCCCCTATAGCACGCCGGCCGGCCCGCGCCCAGTCCCGCCGAGGCCGCTTTCGCTTTACAGCTTCGGGGGGATGGCGGTACCTGTGGATATGTCGGCAGCGACATCCGGCTTCAACCAGGGTGGGGACACGCATGGTCACGGAACTCGCCGCGGCCGCCGGCCGTCCGCTCCGCCGTCGCCGGCTGCGGACCGCCGCCGGCTTCGCCCTGCTCGGCCTGCTGCTGGCGGTCGCGGCGGGCTGGCTGTGGCTGATGAGCCCGCTGCCCCGCCTGTCGGGGCGGATCGAACTGGCCGGGCTGTCCCAGCCGGTCACCATCGCCCGTGACGAATATGGCGTGCCCCATCTGCGCGCCGCCAGCCGCGACGATCTGTGGTTCGCGCTCGGCTTCGTCCACGCCCAGGACCGCTTCGCCCAGATGGAGCTGATGCGCCGGGCCGGGTCGGGCCGGCTGGCCGAACTGGTCGGGCCGGCCGGGCTCGACAATGACCGCTTCATGCGCACCCTCGGCCTGCGCCGCCTCGCCGAGGCCACCCTGCCCCGGCTCGACCCCGCCACCCGCGCGGCGCTGGGCGCCTATGCCGCCGGGGTCAATGCCTGGCTGGCCCAGCCCGGCCGCTCGCTGCCGCTTGAGCTGACCCTGCTGGGCGACAGCCCCGAGCCGTGGCAGGCGGCGGATTCGCTGCTGTGGCACAAGCTGATGGCGCTCAACCTGTCCGGGGCGTGGCGCGACGACATCCTGCGCGCCCGCCTGCTGCGCCATCTGCCGCCGCAGCGGCTGCGCGAACTGTTCCCCGGCCTGGGCGACGGCGCCGCCTTGTCGGACGCGGGCGCCCGCGCCCTGCTCGCCGCGCTGCCGGCGGCGGCGCGGGCCGAGCCGGCCTCGAACATCTGGGTGGTGGCGGGCGGCCGCAGCGCCAGCGGCAAGCCGCTGCTGGCCAACGACCCCCATCTCGGCCTCGCCACCCCCTCGCCCTGGTATCTCGCCGAACTGGAGGCGCCGGGGCTGCATGTGGTCGGGGCCACCGCCCCCGGCCTGCCCTTTCCGGTGATCGGCCGCACCGACCGCTTCGCCTGGGGGATCACCTCGGCCGAGGCCGACACCGTCGATCTGTTCGTCGAGAAGCTGGAGGGCGAGCGGGGCTACCGCACCCCGGAGGGGATCCGCCCGTTCACCACCCGCGACGAGACGATCCGGGTCAAGGGCGGCGCCGACGTGGCCATGACCGTGCGCGAGACCCGGCACGGCCCGGTGATCTCCGACCTGATCGCCCCCGATCTGGCCGGGCCGGGCGAGGTGGTGGCGCTGGCCGCCACCCTGCTGTCGAACGACGATCCGGCGGCGCAGGCGCTGATGCGGATCGGGCTGGCCCAGGACTGGGCGGGGGTGTCGGCCGCGCTGCGCGAGGTGCAGGCCCCGGCGCTCAACATCGGCTATGCCGACCGCGACGGCACCATCGCCCTGGCCACCATCGGCCGGATTCCGTTGCGGCGCAACGCCAGCGGGCTGCTGCCGGCCAAGGGCTGGACCGGCAATGGCGACTGGATCGGCTGGCTGCCGCCCGGCCGGCTGCCGCAGACGGTCAATCCGCGCGGCGGGGTGCTGATCAACGCCAACGACCGCCCCACCACCGATTCCAAGCTGGCGGCGCAGATCGCCGGGGCGTGGCCGCCGCCCTACCGCAGCCGCCGGCTGCACGAACTGCTCGACCAGCGCCGCGACCTGACCGCCGAGGCGATGAACGCGATCCAGGGCGACATCGTCTCGTTGCAGGCGGTCGAGCTGAAGGACCTGCTGGCGGCGGTCGAGCCGGCCTCGGAACGCGGCCGCGCCGCGGTGCGGCTGCTGGCCGACTGGACCGGCGAGGCCAGCCGCGACCGCCCCGAACCGCTGCTGCTGGCGAGCTGGGCCCAGCATCTGGCCCAGGCGATCTTCGCCGACGAGGCGCCCGAACTGGCCGAGCCGGACGCCCCCGCCCGCATCGCCCTGCTGATCGAGGTGCTGACCCACCATCGCGGCTGGTGCGACGACGTCTCGACCCCGGCGGTGGAAGGCTGCGACGAGATGATCGAACGCAGCCTGGAACAGACCCTGACCGACCTGCGCGCCGACTGGCACCGCGAGCCGGCGGCGCTGCGCTGGGGCGAGGCCCACGCCGCCCGCTTCGTCCCGCCGGTGCTGGCCCGGGTGCCGCTGCTGCGCGACTGGGCCGCCCGCACCGTGCCGACCGACGGCGACAACGCCACCGTCAACCAGGGCGGCTACCGCCTCGACGGGCCGCGCTTCCCCCATGTCCACGGCCCCGGGCTGCGCGCGGTGTTCGACCTCGCCGATCCCGCCGCCAGCCGCTTCGTCATCGTCCCCGGCCAGTCGGCCCACCCCCAGTCGCCCCATTACGCCGACCTGCTGCGGGCGTGGCGCGACAATCGGCCGGTCCGGCTCGACGGTGGCGGGACCTGGCTGCTGACCCTGGCGCCGCCGGCGGAGTAACGCGCATACCATGAAGTTATGCGGGCTCCGCCCACACCCGCCAAGGGCCGCAAGGCCCTTGGAACCCATTGGGGGTCGGGCATGGACCGGCCTTTCAGCTTGGGCGCGGGCGTTTGCCGCGCGAAGGGCAGGGAAAGGGATCCAAGGGCCTTCGGCCCTTGGCGGGTGTGGGCGGAGCCCGCGAGGGGAAGGAGGAACAGGATGGGATGGCTGTTGGGCTGGCCGCTGCTGACGGTGGCGGCGGCGGCGGCGCAGACCGCGCGCAACGCGATGCAGCGGGATCTGACCGGGCGGCTGGGCACGGTCGGCGCGACCCATGTCCGCTTCCTGTTCGGGGCGCCGTTCGCGCTGCTGTTCCTGGGCGGGCTGGTGCTGGCCTCGGGCGAGGCGCCGCCGCTGCCGCCGGCCTCGTTCTGGGGCTGGGTGGTGGCGGGGGCGCTGACCCAGGTGCTGGCGACCGCGCTGATGCTGGCGACGATGAGCCGGCGTTCGTTCGTGGTCTCGACCGCCTACATCAAGACCGAGCCGGTCCAGGTGGCGCTGTTCGGGCTGGTGCTGCTGGGTGATCCGCTGCGCCTGTCCACCGCGCTGGCGATCGGGCTGGCGACCCTGGGGGTGATCCTGCTGGCGCGACGGGGCGACGGCGCCGCCGCCGACCGCCGCGACGGCCTGACCGCCGCCGGGCTGGGCCTGGGGGCGGCGGCGCTGTTCGCGCTGTCGGCGGTGGGATTTCGCGGCGCGGTGACCAGCCTGCCGCATGCCGACCTGCTGACGGCCGCCGCCGTCACCCTGGCGGCGGCGCTGACCCTCCAGGCCGCCGCGCTGTCGCTGTATCTGCTGTGGCGGCAACGGGCGACCCTGGTCGCGCTGCTGCGCCTGTGGCGCCCGTCGCTGCTGGCCGGGCTGATGGGGGCGCTGGCCTCGCAATTCTGGTTCCTGGCCTTTGCCCAGACCAGCGCCGCCAATGTCCGCACCCTGGCCCTGATCGAGGTGCCGTTCGCCCAGTTCGTCGCCCTGCGCGCCTTCCGCCAGCGCCCCAGCCGCCGCGACAGCCTCGGCATCCTGCTGATCGTCTTCGGCTGTCTCCTGTTGCTCCATAGTGAAATGAACTGAAAAAACCGGAGGCTTGGAGGCGGCGCCTCCAAGCGGGGCGCGGGGCGGCAGCCCCGCTTGCCTGCGGCTTTTACTTACAATGACTTTTGCCATATCCCCTCCCCTTCCATGAACGCTTGATGAACCCGCCATTCACGGCAGGGTCATCGCCCCGGCGCTAGGGTCGTCTTGTGCTTTTCCTCCCCCGCACAGGACGCCCCGCCCGTGTTCCGTACCGTCTCCTCCGCCCCGCTGCTGCTGTCCGCCCTGCTGCTGTCCTGCCCCGTCGTCGCCGCCGAGGCGCCGCTGGCGCCGTGGCGGCCGTTCCTCGACCGGGTGCTGTCCGACCACCCCCGCGCCGCCCAGGCCGAAAGCGGCGTCGCCCAGGCCGAGGCCGAGGCCGAGGTGCTGGCCCAGCCGCTCTACAATCCCGAGATCGGCTATGCCGGCGAATACAAACGCAGCCCGGCCGGCAGCGGCAGCGACAGCGTCGGCGACACCAGCCTGAAATCGGTGGTCGAGGTGGCGCTGACCACCGATTTCGGGGTCAAGCAGGAAAGCCGCCGCCTGATCGGCCAGCGCGGCATCGCGGTGGCCCGGGCGGATTCGGCCGAGGCGCGGCTGGCCCTGGCCGGCGAGGCGCTGGCCGGGCTGGCGCGGTTCCAGGGCGCCCGCCGCCAGGAGGCGCTGGCCGCCCGCCAGCAGGCGGCGATGGACTCGTTCCTGCGGCTGGCCGAGCGGCTGCGCCAGGCCGGCGACAGTTCCGCCGCCGACCTCGCCCTCGCCCGCCTTGCCCTGGCCGAGACGGCGCGGGTTGCTGCCGACGCCCGGATCGAACTGGCCCAGGCGCGCGAGGCGCTGCGGGGCCTGTGCGATTGCGATCCGGCCGGGATCGCCGCCCTGCCCGACCCGCTGTCGCCCGAGCTGCTGGGCGGCCCGGGGGGCGACGAGGCCCGGCTCGACGATCTGCCGGCGGTGCAGGCCGGCCGGGCCCGGATCGAGACGGCGCGGGCCGACCTGCGGCTGGCCCGCGACGAGCGGGTGCCCGACCCGACCTTCCGCCTCGGCGGCGGGCGGGACGGTTCGGCGACGCTGGTGACCTTCGGGGTGTCGCTGCCGATCCCGGTGCTGAATTCCGGCTCGGCCCGGGTGGTCAGCGCCGGGCGCGGCCTCGCCAGCGCCGAGGCGGCGGAGATGACCGCCCGCCGCGCCGCCCGCACCGAGATCGCCGCCACCCGCGCCGCCGCCACCGAGGCATGGCAGGGCTGGCAGGCGTGGCGGGCCCAGGCCGGCGCGCCGCTCGACCAGCAGATCGCCCTGCTCGACCGGCTGTGGGTCGGGCGCGAGATTTCCGCCACCGACTATTTCGTCCAGTTGCGCGAGACCGTGCGCGCCGCCCAGCAGGGGGCCGAGCTGTGGACCCGGGCCTGGACCACCCTGGCCGACGGCCTGCGCGCCGCCAACCGCATCGATAATGTCGTGGGGCTGTGATGAAGATGATCCGCCGCCTGCTGCCGCTTTCGCTCGCCGCCCTGGCCGGTGCCGCCGTCGCCGGCGGGCTGGCCTTCGCCGTCGCCCCGTCCGGGGAACCGGCCGCCCCGCCCGCCCCCGCCGCGCCACCCGCCGCGCTCCAGCCCGCCGCCGGGCAGACCCTCTCCGACGCGCAGCGCGCCGCCGCCGGGGTGACGATCGGCACCGCCGAGCGGCGCGCCCTGGCCGGCCGCGAGACGGTGCCCGGGCTGGTCCAGGCCAACGCCTACCGCTCCGCTTTGGTGTCGAGCCGGATCGCCGGGGTGGTGCAGCAGCGCCACGCCACCCTGGGCCAGACGGTGCGGGCCGGCCAGCCGCTCGCCACCCTGTTCAGCCCCGAGATCGCCGAGGCCCAGGCCGCGTTCCTGCTGGCCGAGCAGGAATGGCGCCGGGTGCGCGAGATCGGCCGCGACATCGTCGCCGGCCGGCGCTGGGCCGAGGCCGAGATCGGCCGCGAGGCCGCCCGCGCCCGGCTGACCACCCTCGGCCTGCCCGCCGGTCAGGTCGAGGCGCTGGCCCGCGCGGGCCGGCTGGCCAGCCCCGGGCTGCTGACCCTGGCCGCCCCCCAGGCCGGGATCGTCACCGCCGATGCGTTCCGGGTCGGCGAGCGGGTGGAGGCCGGTCACCCGCTGTTCGAGGTCTCCGATCCGGCGACGATGTGGGTCGAGGCGCGGCTGCCCCCGGCCCTGGCCGCCAGCGCCGCCCCGGGCGCGCAAGCGTGGGTGCTGGCCGGCGGCGAACGCCTGCCGGCCGAGATCCGCCAGATCCTGCCGGCGCTCGACGAGCAGACCCGCACCCTCGGCCTGCGGCTGGAGGTGGCCAATCCCGGCCGCAGGCTGACCCCCGGCCAGTTCGTCCAGGCCGAGATCGCCGCGCCGCCGCGCGAGGCGGTGGTGGTGCCGGCCGGGGCGGTCGGGCGCGACGGCGACGGCCACGACACCGTGTTCGTGGTCGAGACCGATGGACGCTTCATCCCCCGCGCGGTGACGGTGAGTGCCGCCGTCGACGGGCTGGCGGCGGTCGAGGGATTGGCCCCCGGCACCCGGATCGCCACCGCCGGGGTGTTCCTGCTCCAGTCGGAACTGGCCAAGGGCGCCGCCCCCGACCGTCCCTGACCCGATCCTCCGCCCCGCCGTCTCCCCGCCGCCGGCCCCGCCGGCGCCGGACGCCCCCCTTTTGCCCGCAAAGCGACCCGCCGCCATGCTCAACCGCCTGATCGACCTCGGCATCGACCACCGCCAGATCGTCGTCCTCGCCCTGCTGGCGCTGGTCGCCGCCGCCGCGCTGGTGCTGCCCCGGCTCAATCTCGACGCCTTCCCCGACGTCACCAACGTCCAGGTGGTGGTCAACACCGAGGCCCCCGGCCTCGCCGCCGAGGAGGTCGAGCAGTTGATCACCTATCCAGTCGAGGCGGTGATGCATTCCGCCCCTGCGGTGGCCGAGGTCCGCTCGGTGTCGCGCACCGGCCTGTCGGTGGTGACGGTGGTGTTCAAGGAGGGCACCGACCTCTATTTCGCCCGACAGATGGTGTTCGAGCGGTTGCAGACCGCCCGCGCCCAGATCCCTGCCGCCGCCGGCCAGCCGCAGATCGGTCCCGACACCTCGGGGATCGGTCAGGTGTTCCAGTACGTGCTGCGCGCCGACGATCCGGCCCGGCACGACCTGATCGCCCTGCGCGGCCTCAACGACTGGGTGGTCAAGCTGCTGCTGATGCCGGTCGAGGGGGTGACCCAGGTGCTGTCGTTCGGCGGCGAGGTGCGCCAGTACCAAGTGCGGGTCGATCCCGACCGGCTGCTGGCCTACCGCCTGCGCATCGACGACGTGCGCGCCGCGATCGCCGCCAGCAACCACAATGTCGGCGGCCTGTTCCTCGACCAGGGCGCCGAGCAATTGGTGATCCGCGGCATCGGCATGATGCGCGGCGGCGCCCAGGGCCTCGCCGATCTCGGCGCGGTGCCGGTCAAGCAGGAGCGCGGCGTGGTGGTGCGGGTGCGCGACGTCGCCGAGATCGGCTTCGGCGGCGAGGTGCGCCAGGGCGCGGTGACGATGACCACCCGCGCCGATGACGGCACCGTCACCGCGCGCGGCGAAGTGGTGACCGGGATCGTGCTGAAGCGGGTCGGCGCCAACACCAAGGCGACCATCGACGGGATCGAGGCGCGGCTGCCGCTGATCCGGCAGGCGCTGCCGGCCGGCGTCACGCTGGAGCCGGTCTACGACCAGGCCGATCTGGTCGCCAAGGCAGTGGCGACGGTGACCCGGGCGATGCTGGAAACCTTCGTCCTGATCGTGGTGGTGCTGATCCTGTTCCTGATGAACCTGCGCGCGGCGCTGCTGGTGATGCTGAGCGTGCCGGTGTCGGCCGGGCTGGCGCTGATGGCGATGGCCTGGCTCGGGATGTCGGCCAACCTGATGTCGCTCGGCGGGCTGACCATCGCCATCGGCATGATGGTCGATGGCTCGGTGGTGATGATGGAGAACATCTTCGTCCATCTCGCCCGCCCCGGCGCGACCGAGGGCGGTGGCGGGCTGGCGCTCCGGATCCAGCAGGCGGCGCGCGAGGTCAGCCGGCCGGTGTTCTTCGCGGTGGTGATCATCATCGTGGTGTTCGCCCCGCTGTTCAGCCTGGAAGGGGTCGAGGGCAAGCTGTTCCAGCCGATGGCGGTCAGCATCGTGCTGGCGATGGCCGCCTCGCTGCTGGTGGCGCTGGTGGTGCTGCCGGCGCTGGCGACCACCCTGCTGGCCGGCGGGATCCGTCACCGCGACAGCTGGGTGTTCCCACCGTTCGAGCGGCTCTATGCCCGGGCGCTGCCGGCGGCGCTGCGGCGGCCGCGCCAGGTGGTGGCGGCGGCGCTGGCGCTGTTCATCGCCGCGCTGGCCACCCTGCCGCTGATCGGCAGCGAGTTCATGCCCGAGCTGGAGGAAGGCTCGCTCAACATCCGCGTCACCCTGCCGGCGGCGTCGAGCCTCGACACCGCGCTGGCGGTGGCCAACACCCTGGAACAGCGCCTCGCCGCCTTCCCCGAGGTAACCCTGGCCTCCAGCCGGATCGGCCGGGCCGAACTGGGCGGCGACCCCGAGCCGGTCAGCAACATCGAGATCCTGGTCGGGCTGCGCCCGCTGGCCGAATGGCGGACCGCCACCACCCGTCCCGCGCTCCAGGCGCGGATGCAGCAGGCGCTGGCCGAGCTGCCGGGGATCCAGGTGTCGTTCTCGCAGCCGATCGCCTCGCGGGTCGATGAATTGCTGTCGGGGGTCAAGGCCGAGCTGGCGATCAAGCTGTTCGGACCGGACCTCGCCGTGCTGGCGGCCAAGGGCAAGGCGATCGAGGCACTGGTGCGCCGCACCGCCGGCACAAGCGACGTGGCGATGGAGGCGATGAGCGGCGAGGCGCTGCTGACCGTCACCCCCGACCGCGACCGTCTCGCCCGCGCCGGCATCCCGGTCGGCGCGGTGATGGAGCTGGTGTCCGACGCGATCGGCGGCAGCTCCGCCGGCCAGATCATCCAGGGCAACGAACGCTACGACATCGTGGTGCGGCTGGCCCCGCGCTTCCGCGCCAGCCCCGAGGCGATCCGCGCTTTGATGCTCCAGGCCCCCGACGGCGCCTGGGTCCGGCTGGGCGAAGTCGCCAGCGTCACGATCGGCAACGGCCCGCCGCAGATCCGCCGCGACGACGTGCGCCGCCGGGTGGTGATCGAGGCCAATGTCGAGGGCCGCGACATGGGCGGGCTGGTGGCCGAACTGCGCGACTCGATCGCCCGCGAGATCGCCCTGCCCACCGGCTACAGCCTCGAATTCGGCGGCCAGTTCGAAAACCAGCAGCGGGCCCAGGCCCGGCTGATGGTGGTGGTGCCGGCCTCGCTGGCGCTGATCTTCCTGCTGCTTTACTTCGCCTTCGGCTCGCTCGGGCAGGCGGCGCTGATCATGCTGAACGTGCCCCTGGCCCTGATCGGCGGCCTGTTCGCCCTGTTCGCCAGCGGCCAGTATTTGTCGGTGCCGGGCTCGATCGGCTTCATCGCCCTGTTCGGCGTCGCGGTGCTCAACGGCGTGGTGATGGTCAATGCCATCAACCAGAACGTGCTGGGGGGGATGACCGTCCCCCGCGCCGTCGCCGCCGGCGCCCAGTCCCGCCTGCGCCCGGTGCTGATGACCGCCTTCATCGCCGCCCTCGGCCTGATCCCGATGCTGCTGTCGCACGGGGTCGGCTCCGAGGTGCAGCGCCCGCTCGCCACCGTGGTGGTCGGCGGGCTGGTGACCTCGACCCTGCTGACCCTGGTGGTGCTGCCGGTGCTGTACCGGCCGTTCTCCCGCGCCCTGCTGTGGCACTGGCGCACCACCCATCAGGCCCCGGCCGCGTCCTGATCCAATTTCAACCTAAGGAACCCATCCGATGACCAACCAACTCCGTTCCCTGCTGCTGCTGCCGCTGCTGGCCCTCGCCGCCGCCGGCTGCACCGACCGTCCGGTCCGCTCGCTGGTGATCCAGTCCGGTCAGGTCCATCCGCAGACGATCACCGTCCCGGCCCACACCCCGTTCGACCTGACCGCCGCCGCGATCGGCCCGCGCGCCGGACTGGTGACGGCGCCGGAGATCGGCCTCGCCGGGCTGGAGGCGCCGGCCAACTGGATCAACCCGATCCCGCCCAAGGGCGCGCTGTCGCCTGGCAGCCTCACCCGCAACCGGGCCGAACTGGGGCCGCTCAGCCCCGGCCGCTACCCGCTGACCTACGAAAGCGGCGGGCGGCGCCAGACCATCCTGCTGATGGTGGAATGAGCCCGGGTCAGGCGGCCGGCCGGTCAAGCCAGCGCGCGAGGGCGGCGGCGACCGCCTCGGGCCGCTCGATCGGGGCGAGATGGCCGGCATCGGCGACGATCTCCAGCACCGCGCCGGGGATCGCCGCCGCGATCGCCTGTTGCAGCTCGGGCGGAGTCAGCCGGTCGAGCCCGCCGCCCAGCACCAGGGTCGGGCAGGCGATGGTGGGCAGGGTCGGGGTCGAATCGATCCGCCCCATGATCGCCTGCTGCTGGTGGGCGAAGCCCTCCGGCCCGATCGTGTCGGCCATCGCCCGGAACAGGGCGGCCAGGGCGGAATCCTCCTGCGCCGCCGGCGAGAACAGCACCGCCGCCTGGGCGGCGACCACCTGCCCGAACCGCCCGGCGCGGGCCAGCGCGATCGCGTCGAGCCGGCGCTGGCGCTGGGCCTCGGCATCGGCATGGGCGTTGCTGCACACCAGCGCCAGCCGCTCGACCCGCTGGGGCGCACGGCGATAGATCTCCAGCGCGAGATAGCCGCCCATCGACTGGCCGCCGAGCGAGAAGCGCGGCGGCGCCGCCGCCAGCACCCGCTCGGCCATCGCCCCCAGGCTGTCGTCGCGGGCAAGGTCGGGACAGACCACCCGGACCCGCTCGGCCAGGGCCAGGGCCTGCCCCCGCCACAGACGATGGTCGCACAGCAGGCCGGACAGCAGGATCAGGGTGGGGCGGGCATCGGTCATCGGCGGGAGCCTTTCCGGGCGGCGCGATCCAGGATCAGCGGATCAGCGGCGACAATTCCTTGAATTCGGGGGTGCCGGCGCGGTGCAGCCATTCGAACAGCACCATCTCGACCGTGGCGACGGTCACCCCGGCGGCGGCGAGGCGGTCGAGCGCGGCGTGGTAATTGCCTTCGGCGCGCGAGGCGCAGGCGTCGGCCACCACCACCGGCTGATAGCCGAGCTGTTTGAAGCCGAGCGCGGTCTGGAGCACGCAGATGTGGGATTCGATCCCGGCCAGCACCACCCGGGGCCGGCCGAAGCCCTCGACCCGGGCGCGGATCGCCGGATCGGCGGCGCAGGAGAAATGCAGCTTTTCCATCACCGCGTCGTCGGGCACCAGCTCGCGCAGCTCGCCGACGGTGCGGCCGAGGCCCTTGGGATATTGTTCGGTCACCAGCAGCGGCAGGCCGAGCCGGGTCGCCGCCCGCAACAGGATCGCGCCGCCGCGATAGACCCGGCGCGGATCGAACATCGTCGGCGCCAGCGCCTCCTGGACATCGACGATCAGCAGGCAGGAGCGGTCGGCATCGATCAGCAGCGGCGTTTCGGCCGGGGCAGCGGCGGTCGGCATCGGCGGCGGGTCCTTTCCTCGGGCGGGGCGACGGGGCAAATGACGGGCGAGGTCAGGGTATCGGCCCGACCGGAAGGGTGCAATCCTTCCGTTTCACGGCATTTTCATTGACTTGACCGCGTGTTTGCCTATATAGCGACCGCACATGACATCCCCCGAACAACATGGCCGCTCGGACGGCCCGGAAAGTGCCTCGATGACGTTTGAGACTCTGGGTCTTGGCCCCGAACTTCTCAAAGCGCTGGCCGAGGTCGGATACGCGACCCCCACCCCGATTCAGGCTCAGGCCATCCCGGTGGTGCTGATGGGGCGCGACGTGCTCGGCTGCGCCCAGACCGGCACCGGCAAGACCGCGTCCTTCACCCTGCCGATGATCGAGATCCTCGCCGCCGGCCGGGCCAAGGCGCGCATGCCGCGCTCGCTGATCCTGGCGCCGACCCGCGAGCTGGCCGCCCAGGCCGCCGAGAATTTCGACAATTACGGCAAGTATCACCGCCTGACCAAGGCCCTGATCATCGGCGGCGAGTCGATGGCCGATCAGACCGCCCTGCTCGATCGCGGCGTCGATGTGCTGATCGCCACCCCCGGCCGCCTGCTCGACATGTTCGAGCGCGGCCGCATCCTGCTCAACGACGTCAAGATCCTGGTGATCGACGAAGCCGACCGGATGCTCGACATGGGCTTCATCCCCGATGTCGAACGCATCGTCAGCCTGCTGCCCAAGATCCGCCAGACCCTGTTCTTCTCGGCGACGCTGGGGCCGGAAATCCGCCGCCTCGCCGACGCGTTCCTGATCAATCCGAAGGAAATCACCGTCTCGCCCGGCAATTCGACCGCGACCACGGTGACCCAGCAGCTCGCGGTGGTCGAGGAGATCGACAAGCGCGAGACCCTGCGCCGGCTGATCCGGCTCGAGAACGTCAAGAACGCCTTCATCTTCTGCAACCGCAAGCGCGACGTCGACATTCTCTACCGCTCGCTCAAGAAGCACGGCTTCGACGTCTGCCAGCTCCATGGCGACATGGCCCAGTCGGCGCGCGGCGAGACCCTCGACAGCTTCAAGCGCGGCGACGTCAAGCTGATGGTCTGCTCCGACGTCGCGGCGCGCGGCATCGACGTCTCGGCGGTCAGCCACGTGTTCAATTTCGACGTGCCGATCCACGCCGAGGATTATGTCCACCGCATCGGCCGCACCGGCCGCGCCGGGATGGAAGGCCGCGCCTTCACCATCGCGGTGCCCGAGGACGGCAAGGCGGTGGTGGCGATCGAAAAGCTGATCGGCAAGGACATCCCCCGCATCACCATCGACGGAGTGCCGGCGCTGGATCTCGACATGACCGCCCGCAAGGGCCGGGGCGGACGCGGCAAGACCCCCGCCCGCCCGGAACGCGCCGAACGCCCGGAACGCGCCGAACGCGCCAAGCCGGCCCGCAGCGAGGACGCCCCCGCCCGGCAGCAGACCCCGGCGCCCGCGCCGGCGGCGGCCAGGGCCAGC